>CAYFKX010000042.1:0-7984 GCA_964343545.1 uncultured Bifidobacteriaceae bacterium
CGCAGCCACCCTGCTCACGCTGCTGGAGATTCCTGGCATCGTCGTGGGCCTGCTCTTGGCATCGCGCCACCTCGGACGCCACATGTCCTGGTCCACCTCGCTGCATGAGGTGCTAGTCGGCCGCTCGGTGCTGCTCCTCGCCGGTGGCCTTGTCATCGGACTGACCACCGGCCCTGTCGGCTATGCCAAAGTCGAGCCCTTCTTCGGCGGACTGTTCAACGGCATGCTCACGCTGTTCCTGCTGGAGATGGGCTCACTGGTTGGGCGGCGATTGCGTGACTTTAAGTCCGCCGGCATCGGGCTCATCGCATTCGCCGTGTTGTTCCCGGTCCTTGCAGGGACACTCGGCATCGTGACTGGCCTGCTCGTGGGTATGTCCACCGGTGGCGCGACCGTGCTCGGCATCCTGTGTGCCAGCGCCTCCTACATCGCAGCCCCGGCGGCGGTGCGGTTGGCATTGCCCGAAGCGAACCCAGGGTTCTACCTCACTGCGAGCCTCGGCGTCACCTTCCCGTTCAACCTCGCCATCGGAATCCCGCTGTACCTTGCCATTGCCCAGGCTCTCGCCGGAAAGATCGGGTAGACGATGACTACATCTGACGACAGCAACGCTCGCGCTGTGTCGGGCACGACGCCGGTGTGGCTGCTCACCATCGTGGCCGAACCAGCAGTGGAGAACCGGTTGGTGAAAGAGTTCGCAGTCGCTGGAGCGACCGGCTTTACCAAGTCCCAGGTCTCAGGAGAAGGTTCGCGTTCTCGTCGCATCAGCGACCTCGAAGGCGGCAGCCTGCGCTTCGAGGTGCTCGCCAGTGACGACACGGCCACGACCTTGATGCGAGTGCTGGAGCGGGACTACTTCGGTCACTACGCCGTCATCGCATGGCTCACGCAGGCGCACGTCAGCCGCGCCGACAAATTCGTCTGAGTTTCGCGCTTTCGGCCTCGCCGTCGCCTCGAGTCGGGGTGCTCGTTGTCTGGAGCATCCTGTCCGTGGAGTGGTTATCTCAACGATTGAGTAGGCGAGAAGTGTCAGGAGTTTCGCTGCCGGTCAGCAGCCCTAGTCGCGCGCGTGCGGGTTCGGGTCAGCTGTCGCGCTCACAGGGCGAGCAGAGATGCCAGGCGTTGCGTGATGCCTTCGACATCGCCGGACAGGTGCAGTTTCTTCGTCCTGCTGGTGGCGCCACCGCGCAGTACCACAGCACTAGCGCGCAGGCCGAAAGCTTCGGCGACTGCGGCGAGCACTGCGTCGTTGGCGCGACCGTCGACAGCCGGGGCGGTCACCGCGACGATGAGTTGGACGGGCTGGCCGTAACTGCCGCCGACGCGGTTGCGCGATGAGCCCGGCTTGACGCGCACGACGATGGGCACGCCTGCCGCAGACGTGAGCGACGAATCAGTGGCCGACACGGTCGCAGACTAACCGCGAGCATCTGCCACAGTTATGCACATGATGTCCGATGCCAATGCGCCCGCCGCAGATGAAGCCATCTGGTCTGATCTAGTGCTGGATTTCGCTGGAGCCCCCGTATACGCCAAACGGCGTCGTGGGCAGGGGATCCCATTGCTGTTCCTACACGGATTCGGCGACTACGGCGACTGCTGGAGAGGTCTGCTGGCTCGACTGCCGCACACCCTTGATGTCACGTTGCTCGACTCATTCGGCCACGGGCATTCAGGTGTCCCTGCTGAAGGTTGCGACTCTGTCAGTCGCCGGGAGGCGACGATTGCGCTGTTGCGTGAGCACCTCGGGCAGTCGGTATTGGTCGGGCATTCCATGGGTGCAGCCACTGCGGTGGCGGTGGCGGCACAAGCCCCCGAACTTGTGGCTGCACTGGTGCTGGAGGACCCACCGTGGTGGGTGGGCGCGCTTGATGCGGAGCACCGAGACCCGTTGAAAATTGCGCGCGGTGAGCCCATTGTGCAGTGGATTGAGGGGATGCAGCAGCAGACATTGGATGAGGTTGTGGCCTATGCCCGCAGTGACCACCCCGGCTGGGACGAAGTCGAGTACGAAGATTGGGCGCGCAGTAAGCAACGCATGAACTTGGCGTCGGTGGACTTGCCGTTCCGCGACATAGCCGAGTCTTTGCGCACGCAGTGGGCAGCAGTTCAGTGCCCTGCGCTGTTGCTTACTGGTGACGTCGACCGCGGCGCCATCGTGACCGACGAAGTCGCCCAGCAGTTCCTGACTGGTGTCGCTGGCGGCGAGCGCAGCCATCATCCAAGTGCGAGTCACGATGTCCGCCGCGATGCTGCCGCGGACGTCAGTGCGGCCATTACCGACTTCCTTCATCGTCGGGCGGGCTTCGCGGAAGGCGATGCTGGGCTTACCCGGCAATAGGCTGGACACGTGACCGACGAGAACACCCACATCGCGCACGCGCCAGCCACACTGAGCGTGCTCGCGGGGGCGATTCAGCAGTACGCATGGGGCAGACTCGATGCATTCACAACCTGGGCGCCGCAGGCGCCAGCCGGAGTGCACGCAGAAATGTGGTTCGGGGCGCATCCGAACGGGCCGTCACCGGTCTTGGCTGGCCCAGTCGCGGACCCTTCTCAGACACCATTGTTGGTGAAGTTGCTCGCCGCGGCTTCGCCGCTGTCCATTCAAGTCCACCCAGATGCGGAAGGCGTCAGGTCGCTGTCGAGCTCGCCTGTGACCGCCGGGCTGCTGGCCGATGGGGAAGTGAAGTCCGAGGTGCTCATCGCGCTCGAGGACTTCGATGTGCTCGCAGGGTTGCGATCAGCAGTCGAAGCGGCCGCGATTTTGCGAGCGGGCTTAGGGCAGCACGCTGCCTGTGAACGTCTTGAAGCCGGAGATGTCATTGGCGCAATTCGTGCGGTACTCCAGCCTGCCGAAGATGGGCCTGGATTTGAAGGCGCACTGCGTGTGGATGCTGACGCAATGCTTGCCCAACTCGATGAAGCGCAGCGCTCGGTTATGGCCAAAGTCGTCCACCACTACCGTGATGACGCCAGCCTGCCGGTGGCGTTCATGTTGCAGCCCCGAACCCTTCGCCCCGGGCAGGCCATGTTTGTTCGCGCAGGCGCGTTGCACGCCTACGTTGACGGTCTGGGAGTCGAAGTGATGACCAGCAGCGACAATGTGCTGCGGCTGGGATTGACGCCGAAGCAAATCGCGGTGGACGCGGCGCTGACTATCACCAAACCTGACCTGCAGCCTGTGATCTTCGACGACTGCGCGAACGAGTGTGCAGTTGAGGGGATTCCGTTTTCAGTCCAACGTGTGACGCACAGCAGCATTGATGTGGCCGAGCCGGGTGCCATCGCCTTGTGCGTCACGGGAACAATCCAGGTCGAGGGTCTCGACATTGAAGTGCTTCCTGGGCAGGCGACCTTGCTGCAGGAAGGGTCATTGACGGCGACCACGACCGGTGACTGCTACATCGCACGCCCATTGCACTAGGGCAGTCGGCCCGATACCTGTGCTGTTGCTGCGCCTAGGGCGCAGGTGGGGTGCGGTTCGTCAGTGCTCCGAGCCATACGTCTTTCGTGCCGCGCTTGATCACACGGTGACTGCTGACATCAAAGAACACTTCGGCGATGGGACGAACAGTGCTGGCATCTGCACGAGGTGCGGCTGCAGTGATGTTGGCTTGCAGGAGCGCGTCTCGAGATAGCCACGTTGCTCGCGATGCTGTGGCAGTGCGCGTTGTCAGCCATAACCCTGTCGCAGTGTCGCGACCGTCGTCAATGAATCCGTTGAGGCGCAACTGTGTGGTCGACTGCACTGGTGAGGCGGAGTCGTCCACCAGCGGCACTGCAGTCAGCGAACGGCGAATGGCTGGGTCCCACAGCGCGACGCTGACGTCACCGCCAGTAGCCCCATCAGAAGCTGAGGTGGTCCATGCCAACACAATCTGGCTGCCCAGGGCAGCGGCGGTGATGGAGGTGACGTGTTCAACATTTGGCACCGGCACATCAAGCCAACGCGACCAGGTGCGTGAGCCAGGGGAGTAGACCGCGAACTTGACCGCTGCAGGGGTGCGGCAGAAAACCACGAAACCGGTGTGCGACCACCGACTCGTCGAGGGCACACAGCCTTCAGGTGCCCGCCAGGAGGCTTTCAATCGTGGCGCGATTGTTCGCGCAGTTCCGTGCGCCCAGCCAAACCCATGAGCTGTCGGGGCCACGACGAACCACGCATCCTCCGCCGGCCAGCGGTCGACAGCAATGCTCGGAGTGGCTGTGCTTTGGCCCAGGATGTCTTGCTGCTGGCGCCAACTCCCGTCTTCGCCGAGGCGGCGCACTTGGACATTGCCCCCGCTGGTGCGGAAGGCCACGATGTTTGCGCTGGCAACAACATCTGATGCTGGAACCACCATCGGCTCACGCAGTGCACGTAGAGCAGACATCCGCGGGTGTGCAGCGGCGACCGTCGTACGCCAGTCATACAGAGATGCCCCGATGACGCCGGGGCCGGCAGCTCGAACGGCATCGACCATGCGCTGCACTTGATAGGCGCTCGTGCCGCTGCCGCCGATCATGTGGATGCGAGCATCGTCGCCGAGGCGTTCGCGCAGCCGAGTGATGCTGTCGTTGGTGAACGTGGTCGCGTTGTCCATGCCATTTCCGCGACCAAGCTGTTGACTCCAGTAGGACATAGGCATCCATACATGCGTGTAGTCCGCGAGTTCACGCCAGGGAAAGTCAGGCCACAGACGTTGCGATGCGTCAAGCGTGAACGGGGTGTAGGTGATCGAAGCCAGGGCTAGTGGCCGGCCAGTGCTGGTGACCTTGTCAGCCACTCGGCGCATCAGACGCACTGCCGCCGCACTGCGCGTGGGCACATCCTTGACGACCGTGGACTCCAGATCCAGCCCGATGCCGTCAACGCCGAGCCGCAGCATCGCGATGGTTTTTCGGTAGTCACGCCACTCGTTGTCATGTGACGGCAGGTACCAACCCACCACCGAGAGGCCGCGCTCATGAGCGCGGCGGATAATCGATTTCAGTCGAGCCGGCTCCAGCACCGCGTCAGCAATTTTCGCTTTCGTGGTTTGGATATAGACCGTCTGGTACCCCGCGGCGGCAACCCGGTCAATGTCAGCCACACCGAACTTGGCTCCGCCGTAGCGCTTGGACCAGTCATAGACGTCCACCCAGGTGCCAGAACCGCGGTAAGGCTGCAGCATCTCCTCGGTCGCGGGCAGTACCCGCGGGGTTGTCTGCAGGGCCAGATTTGAGCGCTGGGGTAGGTCTTCTGGCTCGGCCAGCGCAGCGGTGCCCAGACTCGTGCTCACGCCCGCGAGCACAGCCACAGCCACGGCCACTGCTCGACTCACCCAGCCAGGGTGGACGTGCGCGGGCCGACGCAGAACGCGGCGGTGTCGGTGACGGGGAAGCATCACGGCCAGACTCTATGCGCGCTGTGCACGTGCTGCCGTGGGGTTCGCCCAGTCGGCGTCACCTGCCCCCATAAACCGGGGGCTTCCCAAATTGGCTGTTGAGGCATAGCCTGCGCACGTCTCCTGTCGTGCAGGTGACGCAACCCCGCCGCAGGCGCGGCACCACAGGTTCCAACGGTCGCTGGGGAAGGCATCCGTCGAACTGTGGAAGGGGACAACGATGTATTTCGCCAACCGTGACGTGCAGCAGCATGCGCAGGGGTGGGTGTTCATCCATGCCTGCCGACGGGCTTTCGCCTCGCATATCGAGACCGCACTCCATGTGAGCTTGGTTGATTTCGGCGCTCACGAGCGACTACCGCAGATTCAGTGGCAGGAGCAGCCCGCCATGGCCCGCCATTGGCGGCTTGCGCTGAAGTGGCAAGGAACCGGCCTGAGTTTTGACGTGCTGCGGCGTAGCTTGCAGATGTTTCCAGGCATCTACGCCGAGGTCACCTGCGAGCCGACGGCGGAGGCCGACGGCGCAAGATTGATGCTCGTGCCCGACTTAGGTTTCTGGTTCGGACAGATGGACCGCGCGGGCAATGTGACGGTCAATGAAGTGCAACTTCGGCGGGCGATGTCCTTACCGCCAGAGCAGATGCGCGCACACATCGCACAGTTGCTTGGAAGTCCTTGGGATGAGCAACTCGAACCGTTGCGCAGCAGCGGTGCCTGTCTGCCCGCTGCAAACCTGCGGGCGATGTAGGGCCATGTCAATCACACCAGGCGGTGCTCGTCGACCGACACCTGCGGCACCTGGCGCTGACTGGCCCCTCACGCTGACTGGCACCTGGCGCTGGCTGACACCTAGCGCGGACCGGCAGTTGGCGCTGACTGGCAGTTGGCGACACTGCAAGGTGTGCGGGTCGCCCGCAACACCATAGACAGACTTCCGACGGACTTCCTCCCTGTCGGATACGCGACTGATCCGCCTCGATCATGTGAGCGGGGCGGATCAGTTCGTGATGTCTACAGGGGGATATTGCCGTGAAGGCCGCGCACGCCTGGAGTCTTCTTCATGACCTCGGCGATGCGCCGGCGAGTGGCCACCGGTTCGACAATCTCATCGACCACGCCAATCTCGACCGCCCGCTGCACGCCGCCGGTGAGGATGTCGTGCTCAGCAGCGAGCTCAAGTTCTAGTTCCTCACGTGACTCCGGCGGCACCTCCGCCAGCTTGCGCCGATGCAAAATCCGGATGGCGGCCACCGAGCCCATCACCGCGACCTGCGCATCGGGCCATGCGAACACCCGGGTGGCGCCAAGTGATGCCGAGTTCATCGCCACATAGGCACCGCCGTAGGCCTTGCGGGTGATGACGGTGACTCGTGGGACTACGCACTCGGCGAACGCGTGCAACAACTTCGCGCCACGCCGCACAACACCGTCCCACTCCTGGCCAACGCCTGGCAGGTAGCCAGGCACATCAACGAGCACAATCAAGGGCACCGCGAACGCATCGCACATGCGCACGAAACGAGCAGCCTTCTCGGCGCTAGCACTGTCGAGGCAACCGCCGAGTCGCAGCGGGTTGTTGGCGACGATGCCCATCGTGCGCCCGCCGACGCGACCAAGGGCGGTGACGATGTTCGGCGCCCAGCGTTCATGTAGTTCGCACATCGTGTCGGCGTCAAAGACGTTTTGCACCAACGGATGCACGTCGTAGGCACGCTTCGCGATGTCAGGCAGGAACTGCCCGAGGTCGGTGTCCTCAATGGCGTCCACATCAAGGGAGCCCTGGCGGCCGAGCAGCGTCGCCACAGTTCGGGCGTGCTCGAGAGCATCCGCCTCAGACTCGCCCACGATGTGCACCACTCCGGAGCGGCGGGCATGTGGCTCGGCGCCGCCGAGGCGCTCCATGTCGACGTCTTCACCAGTTACTGAGCGCACGACCTCTGGCCCAGTCACGAACACGCGGCCCTCGGGCGCCATGATGACAACATCGGTCAGGGCCGGGCCGTATGCAGCGCCACCTGCCGCCGGTCCAAGCACGACAGAAATCTGCGGCACGCGTCCAGACGCTCGTGTCATCGCAGCGAACACCCGACCGACGCCGTCAAGGGACTCCACGCCTTCACGCAGGCGCGCACCACCGGAATGCCACAGACCGATGATGGGGCAGGAGTCGGCCAGCGCCCGGTCGTATGCGGCGACGATGGCAGCGCAACCGGCGGAGCCCATCGCGCCACCCTGCACAGTTGGGTCTGAACAGAAGGCGACCGCACGGTCACCATTGATGCGCCCGGTCGCTGAGACGAAGCCGCGGTCGTCCAACGGGGTAAACGCCTCCCATGCGCCGTCATCGAACAGCGCGGACAGGCGGGCCTGCGGACTTCGAGGGTCTAACTCGGCGGTGTCTGGCATCAGGCGCTCCGGAAGACGAGGGCGACGTCGTGTCCGCCGAAACCAAATGAATTGTTCAGTGCGTAGAGCGTTCCCTCTGGCAGCGATTGCTCACTGGTCGCCACATTGAGGTGGATGTCTGGGTCCTGGTTGTCGACGTTGATGGTGGCGGGCACCACTCGGTCACGCAGGGCCAGGATGCACGCGATGCTCTCAACTGCGCCAGCGCC
>CAYFKX010000043.1:0-7981 GCA_964343545.1 uncultured Bifidobacteriaceae bacterium
CGCAGCAACGTGACATTGTCGAAGGGCTACGCGCGACCGGTAGCGCTCAGGTGCTCGTCGACGGTTCAATGGAGACGGTCTATCCGGACGATGTCGTGATCACTGAGACCGCACGCACTGGCTGGGCTGTCTCCGCGGACTTTGGCGTCAGCATCGCACTGGACACTGAACTCACGGATGAATTGCGGTCCCTGGGAGCGGCTCGCGACATTGTGCGGCTACTACAAGAGGCACGTAAGACGTCAGGCTTCGGAATCAGCGACCGCATCCGGGTGACTATCCACGCTTCCGATCGCTTCGCGCGGGAGTCGCTGACCGTGCATGCGAGCATGATCTGCACTGAGGTGCTCGCAACCGACTGGGTCGTCGCCCACGAACCCGTGGCGGACGCAACAGCGAGCGACAGCGACCTAGGACTGACAGTGACAGTGCAACGGGTGTGAGGTCACAGCTCGTCAAGGTGGCTGCTGATGAAGTCTTTCAAGCGGCTGCGGTACTCGACCTCAATCTGCTGCAGTTCACTGATGCGTGCGTTCAGTGCGTCAATCTGATGCTGCAGTGACAAAACAAGATCGTCCGCTGTGGCGCGAGCTTGTTCGGTGTATTCCGCAGCCGTTCGCTGAGCAAGTGCTAACACTTCCGCTGCCCCCGTGGTCGGTTCAGCGGCAGCCTCAATCTTGCTATGCAGCTCAGAAATCGCTTGCGCTACCCGTTCAAGGAACTGGTCTACTTCAAGCATCTGGTAGCCCTCGCGCAGCCTCACCGTGGTGAATCGCTGGGTGCGAACGTCGTCGGGAGTCATGGACACAGGGAACCTTTCGTCCTCACGCGAAGTACGCCAGCAGTCGCGACAGCATCTGGGTCGAAAACAGCAAGATAAGAAATGACAAGTCCAGCATGACTGGGCCGAGCCTCAATGGCGGCACAAATCTGCGGACAAACTTCACCGGCGGGTCAGTCACGGTGTAGACGACTTCGGCAATCCACAGCACCGCCCCGCGCGGGCGCCATTGCGGCGATACCGACTGAATCAAGTCCAGCACGAGGCGCGCAAAGAGCAGCAGGATAAAGACCGACAGCAACGACCGCGTCGTCGTCACCAAGACAGACACGATGCTGTCAGGACTGGTTGAAGAAGCCGTCGTGCCGGGCCTGCGCGCGTGCTGCTGCACCGACATCGACGTTTGCTGGCGACAGCAAGAAGACCTTGGCAGTGACACGTTCGATCGTGCCGTGAAGTCCGAACACCAGCCCAGCAGCAAAATCAACCAAGCGTTTTGCGTCGGTGTCGTCCATCTCGGTCACGTTCATGATGACAGGAACGCCGTTTCGGAACTCCTCGCCAATGCGGCGCGCCTGGTTGTAGCTCGTCGGGTTCAGCGTGACGATGCGGGAAAGTTCGCTCTGGACCGGGGTCGGGATACCGACCGACGGTGGCGCTTGCACCACACTGGTCACGACTGGCTCAACAGGGCGCCCGACCGACTCGTCGTACCCGGTATCTGCCAACTCGTCATCCGCCCGGGCCGTTGACCCTTCGACGAGCCCCAAGTACGTTGCAAGTTTCTTGATCGCGTCCATTTCGACCCTCCCTACGTGTTCGGGCACGGTACCGCGCCAATCACCGCGAACCGAGGATTGCTGTGCCTATCCGTAGGTGTGTCGCACCAGCCGCGATGGCCTGCGAGAAGTCACCGCTCATACCGGCGCTGAACATGTGGGCACCGGGGTGGGACGCCTGGAGTTGCCGATGCAGGTCCGCCACGAGCTTGAACCCCACGGTGGCATCCGTCTGCAACGGAGCAACCGTCATGAGCCCAGCCAACCTCAACCGTGTCAAGTTGTCCACGACTGACAGCAGGTCTGCCACGTCAGCTGGGCTCACTCCCCCTCGAGCCGGGCCCGGCATGGGACTCTGCGGGTCGGTGTTGACCTGCACTAGCACGTCAAGTTGGCGCCCCGGCGGCACTGCTGCCGCCAGCGCCTGGGCCACTCGTGCTCGATCCACGGAGTGAACGACATCGGCCCACGCAACAATCTTGGCGGCCTTGTTCGTCTGCACTTGACCAATGCAGTGCCAGCGAAGCGGCAGCGAACCGATACCCGTCCGCTTGGCGTGCGCCTCAGCGTCACGACTTTCGCCAATATCGGTGACTCCCGCCTCCGCCAGATACTCGATGTCGCGCATCGGGTGCCCCTTGGTGACGGCAATGATGGTGACGTCCTCAGGTGAGCGTCCATGTCGTATGCACTCAGTGGCAACCTGCGCGCTGACGCGTCGCCAGGAGTCCCGAAGTTCAGTGCGACGTGTCACCTGAGGAAGTCCGGCACATCCAATTCCTCAGTGGCGGCTGGGACTGCCGGCTGCGGCGAGTCCGTGGTCTCCACATCAAAGACGACATCGCGCCGAGGTCGCGCACTGTCAGCGGCTTGGGTCGGCACGAACAATGAGTCGTCCACCTGCGCAATCGGGTCCGGCGTCGGCTCGCTGACCCGCGACGTCGCTGGTGCGGATGCAGTTGCCCGAGTCCGAGCAGTTGTGGCGGTGTTGGCAAATCCCGTCGCTATCACGGTCACTCGTACCTCATCGCCGAGTGCGTCGTCGATAACGGAGCCGAAGATAATGTTGGCGTCGGGATGCGCGAGGTCAGTCACCAAAGTCGCTGCCTCGTTGAGTTCAAACAGGCCGAGATCGCTACCGCCAGAGACGGAAAGCAGCAGCGACTTCGCGCCATCAATGCTGGACTCCAGGAATGGGTTTGCGATAGCACTGCGTGCTGCCGTGCGCGCTCGGTCTTCACCGCGAGCACTGCCAATACCCATGAGCGCACTGCCTGCGGACTGCATCACGCTGCGCACGTCGGCAAAGTCAACGTTGATGACCCCCGGTGTTGTGATGAGGCTGGTGATGCCAGACACCCCGTGCAGCAGCACTGTGTCTGCCTGCCGGAAGGCCTCCAATTGGCTCACGGTGCGGTCACTCATCTCAAGCAGTCGGTCATTCGGGATCACAATCAAAGTGTCAACTTCGGCACGCAGCGCCTCGATACCGTCAGTCGCCTGCTCCGCGCGGCGGCGACCCTCGAACCCGAAGGGTCGGGTGACGATGCCAATCGTCAGCGCACCGAGTTCGCGGGCGATACGCGCCACAACGGGCGCGCCCCCTGTGCCAGTGCCACCGCCCTCACCGGCAGTCACAAAGACCATGTCCGCGCCACGCAACACATCGGTGAGTTCCTCTGCGTGGTCTTCAGCGGCCTGACGTCCCACCGACGGGTCTGCACCGGCACCGAGCCCACGGGTCAAGTCGCGGCCGATATCGAGCTTGACGTCCGCATCACTCATGAGCAGGTGCTGAGCATCAGTATTAATCGCGATGAACTCGACCCCTTTGAGGCCGACCTCGATCATCCGGTTGACCGCATTGACGCCGCCACCGCCAACGCCTACAACTTTGATTACTGCCAGATAGTTCTGACTTGCCGCCATGACGCGCCCTTTCGGAAGACTCGACCTTCAGTTGAGGGTGACAGTTCATGCATCCCTCAAGCGGCGGCAGACCGTAGGACACACAGGGCGGATTCGACAAGTCTGCGGCACCCGACACGCTCACCAAGTTGCCTGCCCCACAGGCGCGACTAACTGTCGAGATTCCCAGCCTCAGGAAGTAGCGGCTTACCTGCTGTCCGCTGAGCCGTACCGCGGTCTGCAGTCAGCCCCGTGTCGTCGGCAAATCTGGGGCGGAGACGTCGTAGACCTTCGCCGGGAACCGCAGCAGGGCTCGAAGCACGGCGGCCTTGCGCGCAGACTGCCCAACTGCACCCCAGACGACCACTTGTCCCTTGCGCAACCGGAACTCCACGGTCGATGCCGACCCAGGCTTGCGACTTCCCATATGGACGACGCGGTCGCGCAACCACGGCGGCAGTTGCGACCACACATCCATCGCCGCCCTGCCGCCGGGAGTATTCGGCGCTACCGCCAAAACCACCCAGCCGACTGGCGGTCGTTGCACGGTGCTTACGACAACCGCCTGTGAATCCACAAGTTGCCATTCCCGAGTCCCCTCAGGTCGGTACACCGCGACCGGGGTGCGCGGAATCACGATGACTGCAACCGTGTTCGGCCACCCCCGTCGGACGTCAGCAGCACGCACTCCTCGTACCTGCGACAGATTGCGTGCCAGCCTCGGACCGTCCACCTGAATCAATGGTCGATTCAGAAGGTTGGGCAAACTCGCCTCAACACGCGCCCGCAGACTGCTATCCCGCCAGGTACGCGACTGGTGAGCCAACGCAGGGGCTGCATCCTGGCGAATCGTGATGGTGACTTTCTCAGCACGTAACCAAGGCGAGTGCCACGCCAATGCGTAACCTCCCGCAAGGACTGCTACCAGGAGCACGCCCCAGACAAGTGCGCGACGACTCATCCGTGCTGTGCCCCATTGCTGCCATGGCGGGCGCGTTCAGCCAGCGCCGCTAGGAGCAGCGGTCCAGCAGGGCGAATGTCTTCGCCACCCAAGGTGAGTACGACGTCCCCAGCGGCGCAGGTCGACGCCAGATACTCGATCGCCGCAGCAACGGATTCAGCGAAGTGCACAGAACCGCCAGCCTCGCTGAGTAACTGCGCGATTTGTCGCGAGCCCTTGTGCGCGATTGGCTGCTCGCCTGGTCCGTAGACGTCGACTAGCACCGTGTGGTCTGCGTGGGCTAGGGCCTCGGCGTATTCATGAGTGAACATCGCCGTGCGATACCAGCGATAGGGCTGACACAACGCCACGACTCGACCTGGCTTTGCCACTGGCTGTGCTGCCGACAGCGTTGCCGCCACCGCTGTCGGGTGATGCGCATAGTCATCGAACACGCGCACCCCAGCCTGCGTACCGCGCAACTCGAATCGCCTACGAGCTCCTTGATACTCGGCCAAACCGTTGACGATGGTCTGACTTTCAACTCCGAGGTGACGCGCAACTATCGCGGCAGCGACGGCGTTCAACACGTTATGCCGTCCGGGTACATGAGTGACGGCGGTCTCGAGGACCAGTGCGCCCGATGTGGCGAATGCGACCCCCATGGCAGACTCGTGCAACATCTCGATGCGAACGTCAGCCATTGAGTCGAAGCCATAGGTCATGACGTGCGGACTACTTGCATTTTCGGCTAGTCGTTGCGCAAGCCGGCGCGCCCCTGCATCGTCCACACACAACGCCACTAAGTCGACAGATCGGCCGACCCCTGCGACAAAATCAAAGAACGCAGTCTCAAGCGCCTCCTGCGATTGCCACCGATCCATGTGATCACAGTCGATGTTCGTTACTACAGCGCACGTCGGCTGCAGTCGTAAGAATGTCCCGTCACTCTCATCTGCCTCGACCACAGCGATCTGGGAAGTGCCGAGAGCCGCATTCACTCCTGTGGCTGCCAATTCACTTCCAATGACATAGGTGCAATCAATGTCGGCGGCGCGGAGCATCAACGTGAGCATGCTGCTCGTCGTAGTTTTGCCGTGGGTACCAGCGACAGCCGCAACCGCCATCTGTGCCATGAGATCGCTGAGTGCGTCCGCCCGTGACCAAATGGCGATGCCAGCGGCTCGAGCAGCCAACACTGTGGGGTCGTCATCTGCAATCGCTGAAGAGCGAACCACAAGATGAGGGTCAATGGCCGTGAATGGTGGGTGGCCCACAGTGATGGCGATTCCGAGTTCGCGCAGCGCGTCCAACCGCTCAGAATCGACAACATCGCTGCCGCTTACCTGAACGCCTTGTGCGACCAGGATGCGAGCCAACGCGCTCATGCCTGCGCCGCCGATGCCAATAATGTGGACGCGACCAATGGTCAACAGCACTGAACTCATGACCCTGCCCGCTCCACAACATCAGCCAAGCGTGCTGCCGCATCATGGCCACCGACCTGCTCGCTTCGTCCACGCGCGGCACGGGTCATGGCTGCCAGTGTGTCCGGTGACATCAGCTCGCGCAGGCAGTTGCCCAGACCGGTGGTATCAGCAGCTGCATCAGACAGCTGAACCCAGCCGCCACTGGCGACTAGATCCTGCGCATTGAGAGTCTGTTCACCGTTGCCTACCGCATACGGAACCAGGACCCCCGGTACCGCCGTAGCGCTGAGCTCGGCGCAGGTCATCGCACCGGCACGACTCACCACCAAGTCGGCCACCGCATAGGCCTCGTGCATTTCCTCGATGTAGTCATGCTGGCTCCAGTAGCCGGGCTCACTGAGCGCTTGTGAGCGTGCTCGGGCGGCAGAGTCACGCGAACCCGTGACATGCAATACCTGCCACCCCGCTTGTCGAATCTGCTCAGCACAGTCCACGACCGCTGTGTTGATTCGGGCTGCGCCCTGTGACCCTCCAAAGACCAACAGCGTCGCTCGCCCAGGTTCCAAGTTGAAGTGGGCAAATCCGCGTTCGGCCATACGCTCGCGGTCAAAGTCGCGGATTGCCGGACGCAACGGGATGCCCGTGACGACGGCATCGGCGAATCCTGGGTAGGCGGTAGGGCTAGCCACTGCCCGGGCAGCGGCCCAGCGGCCGGCCCACCGGTTCGCGATCCCCGGCTTGGCGTCATATGAGAAGACCGCGAAGGGAGTACGAAGCGACGCGGCCGCGGCGTATGCCGCGCCAGCGGCGTAACCGCCGAAGCCCATGACAGCGTCAATCTGGTAGTCACGTAGATGTCGGCGCGCAGCAGCCACAGTCCGCACCAAGTCGAAGGGGAACCGAAGCGCGGCCTTGCTCAAGCGACGAGGAAACGTCACCTTGTCGATGAGCAACAACTCGAACCCGCGCGCGGGCACCAGTTCCCGCTCTGCACCCGTAGCTGTCCCCAATAGCCACACCTGGTGGCCGCGTGATGCCAATTCGTCCGCGACAGCCAGTGCGGGTTCGACGTGCCCGGCGGTGCCAGCGGCAGCCAACAGAAAACGCATACTCAGGCTTCCGATGCTCGGCAGTAAGACAACGCGATGCCGATACCCATCAACGTTGCGAGCATGGATGATCCACCAAAGGAGATTAACGGCAAGGTGACTCCCACAACTGGCGCCAGTCCCACCACCATCGCACAGTTCACGATGGTCTGGACGCCGATCCAGCCAGCCAGGCCCACGCACACATAGCGGGCGAAGAGGTCGCGTTGCAGCAGTGCGAGCCGAAAGATTGCAACCGTCAGGGCTACGAGAGCGGCGATGACGACCGTAGCCCCCACCAGCCCGGTCTCTTCGCCGATTGCCGCCAAGATGAAGTCAGTATGTGCCGCTGGCAGCCCGCCCCACTTCTCGCGACCAGAGCCGAGGCCCTCACCGAGGATGCCGCCACCGCCAAGGGCAAAACGCCCGTGGATGGACTGGTAGCCGGCCGCATCGGGGTGGTTGAAAGGGTCGAACCACGCATCCAACCGGTCCATGCGGTACCCCTTGGTCTGCACCAACGCGAACCCCGCAAGCAGACCCCCGATGACGAGGTACGCGAACGGCTTCAGGCTTGCACCTGCGGCGAACACCACGACAGCGACAATCGCGACCATGATGAGGGGCGTCCCGAAATCCCCGCCGGCTGTGACCATGCCGATTGTGAGCCCTGCGACTGCGAGCACTGGCAACCAGATCTCGCGCCAGGGTCGCCGTTGATCCTGTCGCGACGCCAACGCTGCGGCTACCGAAAGAATGAGCGCGATCTTGGCGAACTCCGACGGTTGAATTGTCGTACCGGGCACCTTGATCCAGTTCCGCTGCCCACCAATGGCTGCGCCGTAGACCATTGCGGTGACCAGCAGCGCCATCGACATGATGACGGCTGCCAATGTCAACGCACGCCAGCGGCTCGCTACCACCCGGCTGAAGACCCACAACAAGAGCCAACCGGCGAGTACTGACAGCGCGTGCCGCAGACCGTAGGTGTACGCGTTGTCATGGTTCTTGTAAGACAACACCGTAGACGAGCTGAATACCATCACCGTGCCGAA
>CAYFKX010000044.1:0-7948 GCA_964343545.1 uncultured Bifidobacteriaceae bacterium
TTCACCCCGTCTGCAACCCGGTGGGCGGACACCGCGCGGCTGCGCGACATCACGGTCACACCATTGCGCGCGAACACGTCCTCGATAACAGCCGCGGCATCGGCATCTTCGCCGGGCAGCACCCGATCGCGCGAGGACACCAGCACCACATCACTGCCCAGGCTGCGGTAGGCGCTGGCGAATTCAGCGCCGGTCACACCAGAACCCACCACGATGAGCCGCGTCGGCAGGTCAGGCAGGTCATACAACTGCTCCCACGTGAGGATGCGCTCGCCATCAGGCATCGCATCGGTCGCTAGGCGCGGCCGAGCCCCTGTTGCCAGCAACACCACATCCGCTGACAGCTCCTGCTCCTTGCCACCCACGCTGACGCGCACCTGATTGGCGGACACCAGACGACCGATTCCCGGTATGACCGTGACCCCCGCTGTAGCGAGGCTGTCGGCGATGTCCGAGCTCTGCGCCGCAGCCAATCGTTTGATTCGAGCGTTCACTGCCGAGAGGTCGACGCTCAGCGAGCCAGCAGCGCTGTCGGGCAGCCGTACTCCCAGCGATGCACTGCGAGCGGTGGCGGACATGGCATCGGCAGTGGCGATCAACGTCTTACTGGGGACACAGTCCGTGAGGACAGTGGAGCCGCCAAGCCCATCCTGGACAACCACGGTGACGTCAGCACCAAGTTGGGCAGCAACCAAAGCTGCCTCGTAGCCACCCGGGCCGCCGCCGATGATCACCACGTGAGTCACGGTGCCCATTGTGGTCTACGCCCGCGCAACGACAGCAATCACCGCTGCCGCCGCGGGGTCGGCATCTACGCTTGAAGCCATGGCGATGTATGCGGCGTATGGGTCGAACCTTGACCCACGGCTGATGGCCGAGCGCGCGCCCTACTCCCCCGTGCGTGGTGCCGGCTGGCTGCACGGCTGGCGGCTGACCTTCGCTGGCGAGGACCGCAGCCTTGATGGCGCGTTGGCGACCATCGTGGAAGACGTGACCGCGTCGGTCTACGTCATGGTCTATGACCTCACTGACCTTGACTCGCGTGCCCTGGACACGTGGGAAGGTGCCGACCTTTCGCTCTACCGTCGTATCCATGTACGGGTGGCGATGGCCGATGGTGACCTGGTGACTGCGTGGGCGTACGTCATGGAGGACTACGAGGGCGGCCTGCCCAGCGGCAGATACCTGCACATGATTGCTGCTGCAGCCGCGTACTCCGGGGCCCCCGAAGATTATGTGGAAGCACTGCTCGCACGGCCGCATCGACGAGGCGAATTGTGAGCACGCATCAGGACCCGACCGCGCTAGCACAGCAGGCCGCAGCGGATATCTCATCCGCCCTTGGCACGGGACATCGCGTAGGTGTTGTCATCGGCTCAGGTTGGGCACCAGCACTCGATGTCCTCGGCACGACGAGCGCTGCGGTGGCAACCACTCAGATAACCGGATTCATGCCACCTGCAGTCGCCGGACATGCAGGAGAGATCCGCAGCCTGGAACTGTCAACTGGGCAACGCGCGCTGGTGTTTGTCGGACGCACTCATCTCTACGAGGGCCACGGAGTGAACGCGGTTGCGCACCAAGTTCGCGCCGCGGTGGCCCACGGTTGCCAGACCATCGTGCTGACCAATGGCGCTGGCGCCATCAACACCTCCCTGAGCCCCGGGCAGGCAGTTCTCATCAGCGATCACATCAACCTCACGGGTGAGTCTCCGTTGACCGGTCCACACTTCGTCGACCTCACTGGCGTCTACGACGCAGAACTGCGCAGTCGGTGCCTCGCGCAACGCCCTGAGCTGGTCGAAGGCGTGTACGTGCAGTTCCGCGGCCCGCAGTACGAAACGCCCGCTGAGATCGCAATGGCGCGCACCATCGGCGCGGATATCGTCGGTATGTCCACGGCCATCGAAGCCGTAGCAGCACGGGCCGCTGGTGCGCGGGTTCTCGGAATCAGCCTGGTGACCAATATGGCCGCCGGCATTACCGGGACGGCGTTAAGCCATGCGGAGGTTCTGGCCACTGGGGCATCAGCGGCTCGCGATATGGGTGAGTTGCTCGCTGCGGTGCTGCCCCAGGCAGCACGATGAACTTGCCGCACTCTTCGCCAGACTTTGATTCGAGCTTTTGGGCGCGCATCGACTCATGGATCGACGACGATCCCGATGAAACCACCGTTGCTACTGCTCGCGCCTTGCTCGCGCGTGTCGATGACTCCAGCCTTGCTCATCATGCGCGCCAGGAGGCACTGGCCGAGTTGCAGGCCGCGTTCGGCAGTTGGCTGACATTCGGCACAGCGGGCCTGCGCGCTGCTCTCGGTGCCGGTCCGAACCGGATGAACTCCGCTGTCGTGATGCGAGCAGCATCGGCCGTTGGTGATTTCCTGCTGAGTCGACGCCCCACGGCTGGAGTCGGAGCAGTCGTCGTCGGGTTTGATGCCCGCCATAAGTCCGCCCAATTCGCCGCTGATACCTGCGCCATTCTCAGCGGGCAAGCAATCCCTGTCATGGTGTTGCCACAGCCGCTTCCTACGCCGGTGCTGGCATTTGCTGTCCGCGCTTTCGATGCGGCTGCGGGCATCATGGTGACGGCAAGTCACAACCCAGCTGCAGACAATGGATACAAGGTCTACCTCGGTGCCCGCAGCGGTTTGACTTATGAAGGGTCGCAGTTGCTGCCACCTGACGATGTGCAGATTGCTGAGCGTTTCCGGAACATCAGTTCAGTCGCACACCTGCCACGCGGCGACGACTGGCTCACCCTGAACGACGACGTCGTGGCGGACTACATCCAGGCGTGCGTCGCGAACTTGCAGCCGACAACTTCTCGCGAACTGCGAGTGGTTCACACAGCCATGCACGGCGTGGGTTCGCAGTGCTTCCTCACCGCCGCCGCGGCCGCAGGTTTCCGTGACGTCCACAGCGTGGCTGCCCAAGCACAACCAGACCCGGACTTCCCGACCGTGAAATTCCCCAATCCTGAGGAGCCAGGGGCACTGGATCTGGCTTACGCGCAGGCCGAGCAGGTCACAGCCGACCTCGTCATCGCCCACGACCCCGATGCGGACAGGTGCGCTGTGGCAGTCAGAGAATCCGGTATCTGGCAGCGGGTCAGTGGCGACGACATCGGCCTACTGCTTGGTTGGTGGCGGATCGAACAGCATCGTCGAGGCTGGCGGGAACTGAAAGCGCATGCAGTCTTTGCGTCGAGCATCGTGTCAGGGTCAGTGCTCGCACTGCTCTGCGCGCGCCACGGCATCCGCCATGTCCGCACACTCACCGGCTTCAAGTGGCTCGCACAAGTACCAGGTCTTGCTTACGCCTACGAAGAAGCGTTGGGCTACTGCGTCGACCCAGACACTGTGCGGGACAAGGACGGCATCAGCGCAGCATTAGCCGTGATGGAGTGCGCGGCGGATCTGAAAGCCCGGGGCATCGGCCTGCGGCAACAGATCGAAGCGCTCCGCCGCGAGCTGGGAGCGCCCGTCACTGCGCAGATTGCCATCGCTGCCCACGAGCAGGCTGCACTGCGCGAGCGACTACGTCAGCTCGTGCTCGCGGCACCGGACAGATTGGGTGATGTGGCGGTCACCGCGGTGGACGACATGGCAGCAGGACTGGAGTGGGACGGTCAGCGGCTGCCGCCGACCGAAGGCATCCAACTTCGCCTTGCCGACTCAAGCCGAGTAATCATCCGCCCCAGCGGCACCGAACCGAAAGTGAAGGCCTACCTGGAGTGTCCGGATAAGCACACACTGGCAATGGTCGCTTCGGCTGTTCAACGCCTACTTCAAGACGCCCAGGCCTAAAACATCAACGGTGGCGCTGGCGGCGGTCTTTGAACCTCAGTCTCCAGGTAGGTGCGACCAGCCCTGGATGTCGTGGCGTCCGTCTGCACGCATCTGGGCCCCGCGGATGACACCCTCGAGCATGAACCCTGCCTTCGCCAGCGCCCGCTGCTCACCGATGTTCTCCACATCCGTTGACGCCTCGACCCGGTGAACACCTTCTGCATGCAACGACTCAGCAAGCAGCCTCTGCGCAACCGAGCCGATACCGCGACCTCTGTGGGCGGCGCTGATGGCGATGCCGATGTTCAAGCAGCGGGAGCCCGGCGATGGGCCGTACCACACGGGGTGCGAACTCATGTCGCCCACGAGTACAACCTCGCCCGATTCGCTTTCGACCTCGATGACCCAGCGCCGCAGTTCCAGCGACTTGGCTTCTGGTGCGTACTCACCCCACTCGTCCCACGGTGACCCGGTGTCAGGGATATCGACCTTCTCCGCGACTTCGCGGATGCGCACGACTCCGACACCTGACAACAACTGCTCACTCATGCGCACTCCTCGATGACGTCCATCACCATGTCGATGGTGGTGTTCGGGTGGATGAATGCGAATCGTCCCACGACCTCACCCTCCCAGCTGGTGGGAGTGACGAAAGCCTTCTGGGAACGCAGTAGTCGATCCTGTAAAGCCGCATAGTCGCGCGCGTCCCACCCGCGTCGGCGCCACAGCAGGATGGACAAATGCGGATCGCGCACGAGCTCGAGGTGCTCGTGACTACGGATGACGTCGGCCACCTCGCGAGTCAGTGCCAGCGAAGCCTCGACCGCGTCGCGGTAGGCGCTGACACCGTTGACACAGAGCGAGAACCACAGTGGAAGCCCGCGAGCGCGACGAGTGAGCTGGTGTGCGTAGTCGCTGGGATTCCACTCGTGCTCGGCATGGATGACATCGAGGTAAGACGCATCCTGCGTGTGCACCCGCCGCGCTGCCTGCGGGTCACGATAGAGAAGCGCACAGGAGTCAAAGGGCGCAAACAGCCACTTGTGCGGGTCTACGAGGAATGAATCGGCATGCTCAATGCCTCGGTAGGCGTCGCGCACCGACTCCGCCAGCAGCCCGGCACCACCGTAGGCGCCATCGACGTGGAACCACAGGTCACGCTGACTGCATACGTCCGCGATGCCATCCAGGTCGTCGATGATGCCGGCGTTGGTTGTTCCGGCCGTTGCCGCGACGGCGACGACGGTGGCCGGCTCAGGGTCTGCGGCAAGTGCGCGAGCAAGTTCGGCACCGATTAAGCGATGCCCCGGGGACGGCACCTCGAATGGGTCCATGTCCAACAAGTGCAAGGCATTGCGCGCACTGGAGTGCGTGTCGCTACTCAATGCGACTCTCACTCGGGCGCGCGGGTCGCCAAGGCGACGGCGTCCCTCATCGCGGGCAACTGCCAACGCAGACAGGTTCGCCGCCGAGCCGCCTTGCACAAACACCCCGCCAGCTTGCTGCGGCATTCCCGCTAAGTCGGCGAGCCAACGCAGCACTTGGTTCTCAGCTGCAATCGCGCCGGCAGCCTCGAGCCACGAGATGCCCTGTAGCGATGCGCATGAAACCACGGTGTCGAACAGCAGTGCAGCTTTGCTGGGAGCAGCTGGGATGAAAGAGAAGAATCGCGGCGAGTCGGCTGAGATGACCGCCCGCGAGATCACCTCGTCATAGCGGCGCATGACCTCGTCGACGCTGGTGCCGGACTCGGTGATGAGCCCAGCCAGCGCCTGCTGCAGCTTCTCGTCAGCGCCGGGAAAGTCCAACGGCGCTTCGGGCATCTCGAGTCGCTCGCGTACGTAGCCCAGCACCACATCCGCCTGATGCGAGTCAAAGATGTGCATGCGATGTGGCATTACATCTGCTCCTTGCCGGTGTCTACGCCCGAGCCCGAACCCGCGCGTGCCGACACGATTGCCTGGTCACCCCTTGATGTCGCTAGTGCTTGATTGAGCTCAGTGCGTAGCCGCAACTTCACATCATGAGGAGCGAAGGACGCATCAATAGCGTTGCGCACCCAACGGGCCTGGGCCGATGCTGCATCCGGTGCCCGTTCGCACGAGTTCGCTAACTCGGCAGCGGGAGTCGTGCCACACATGAGGCGGTTATCAGCGCTCACCGTCACGACGAAACCGAGCTCATCGAGCAGCACAATGGGGTGCGTATCCGCGCTGAGGACAGCACCGGTTTGCACATTTGAACGGGGGCAGATCTCCAAGGCGATACCCCGGTCTCGGACATACCGGGCAACAGCGCCGAGGCGCGCATCGTCACCGGAGAAATCGATGTCTTCGACGATGCGCACTCCATGGCCGAGGCGCTCAGCGCCCACAGCAATCGCCTGACGGATGCTCTCCACACCATCGGCTTCACCTGCATGCACGGTGATCCGCGCCGGAGTGCTGCGTACCACGTCGAAGGCTTCGCGTAGTCGTAGCGGCTCGAAGCCGCGTTCCGGGCCGGCGATATCGAAGCCGACGACGCCGTCGTCGAGCCGCGCCCGCACCAGTTGTGCAACCTCATCTGCTCGGTCACTCTGACGCATTGCACAGACGATGAGCCCGGCATCAACCCGCAGTCCCCGTGAGCCAGCGAGTCGTTCACCTTCGCGCAACCCCTGCAGCATGGCGGTGACTGCAGCGTCCATCGACAATCGCGGGTTCTCACACAACTCCGGTGCCATCCGGATTTCAACCCAGTGCGCGCCGTCAGTTGCCAAGTCCAGGACTGCCTCCGCGGCCACCCGCTGTAGCGCATCAGGTGTCTGCAGTACTGCAACAGTGTGCGCAAAAGTTTCCAGGAATCGCTCAAGGGAGCCTGAGTCTGCAGCCGCGGTGAACCATCGCGCTAACTCCGACGCGTCGTTCGTGGGCAAACCCGTGTAGCCGCACTCCCGAGCGAGATCCACGAGTGTGTCGGGGCGCACCCCACCGTCCAAGTGGTCATGCAACACTGCCAACGGCAGGCCGGAATGCGGTGGGGCTACCTGCGTCACGCTCATCGTCAGACCTGCCGGCTTGGGGTGTGCGTGCCCCACACATCCCGCAGCGCATCTGCAACCTCGCCACCGGTTGCGTTGAGCGACAACGCACGCTTCATCGGGGGCAAGCAGTTGTTCTCCGGGCCGCTGCCTGCGGCGGCGCGACGGAGGTCGTCGAGTGCGGCCGCGACGGCAGCATTGTCGCGTTCCTCGCGAACCTTGGCCAATGCTGCGCACTGCTCAGCCTCAATCCGCGGGTCCACCCGCAGCGGCTCATACGGCTCTTCCACCTCGAGGGTGAACGCATTTACTCCCACGACAGTGCGCTCGCCAGAATCGACAGCCAGAGCAGTTGCGTAGGCCGACTGCTCGATTTGGTCCTTCTGGAAACCGCGTTCGATTGCGGCAACCGCCCCTCCGAGGTCGGCCACTCGCGCCATCAACTCCAGCACCTGCTCCTCGATGGCATCAGTCATCGACTCCACTGCGAACGAGCCGGCAAAAGGATCAACTGTTGCAGCAACATCACTCTCGTAGGCCAAGACCTGTTGTGTGCGCAATGCCAACCGCGCTGCTTTTTGCGTCGGCAGGGCAATGGCTTCGTCAAATGAGTTGGTGTGCAAAGACTGGGTACCGCCGAGCACTGCAGCAAGCGCCTGCACCGCCACGCGGACGAGGTTGACCTCCGGCTGCTGGGCGGTAAGTTGCACGCCCGCCGTCTGAGTGTGGAACCGCAACTGCATGGACTTGGGGTTGCGCGCACCAAACTCATCGCGCATCAATCGCGCCCAGATTCGGCGTGCTGCGCGGAACTTGGCTACCTCTTCCAACAGCGTCGTACGTGACACAAAGAAGAACGCCAGTCGCGGTGCGAAGTCGTCCACTTCCAATCCCGCTGCAAGCGCCGCACGCACATACTCCAGGGCGTTCGCCAAGGTGAAAGCCACTTCCTGCACGGCCGTGGCGCCCGCCTCGGCCATGTGGTATCCAGAGATTGAAATCGTGTTCCAGCGTGGCAGCTCGGTGCTGCAGTAGCGGAAGATGTCCGTGGTCAATCGCAGGCTAGCGGCCGGCGGGTAGATGTAGGTGCCTCGGGCGATGTACTCCTTGAGCACATCATTTTGAATGGTGCCCGTCAG
>CAYFKX010000045.1:0-7819 GCA_964343545.1 uncultured Bifidobacteriaceae bacterium
CCGTTGATGGATATCAGCATCGCCGCGCTGACCTCTGTGGCGCAGGAGCAGGGCATCCCCGTTGAGTCACTCATCCAGGCCATCGAGGCTGCGATGCTCGCGGCGTATCAATCAACCCCAGGCCACAAACCTCATGCGCGGGCCCAACTCGACCGCAGCAGTGGTGTCGCCTCGATTTTGGTCACCGAACTTGATGATGACGGCGTTGCGCTCGGGGAGTTTGACGACACTCCCGCTGGGTTCGGTCGCATTGCGGCAACTGCTGCGCGCGGCGCTATTTCGGCGCGACTGAAAGCACTGAGCGAGGACGCGACCTTCGGTGAGTACTCCGGCCGGGAAGGCGATCTCGTCGCCGGTGTGGTGCAGCAGGGGTCCGACCGCCGCCTGGTGTTCGTCGACATCGGCAAAGTCGAAGCAGTGCTGCCACCAGAAGAGCAAGTTCCTAATGAACGGTACGCACATGGGATGCGTCTGCGGCTGCATGTCGTCGGGGTGCGACGCGCACCGCGTGGCGCCGTCGTCACTGTGTCGAGAACGCATCCGGCACTGGTCAAGCAACTGTTCGCTCTTGAAGTTCCCGAAATCGCTGACGGAGTGGTTGAGATTGGCGCCATCGCCCGCGAGGCCGGTCACCGCACCAAGATTGCGGTGCGGTCCACACGTCCTGATGTGAATGCAAAGGGCGCGTGCATCGGACCCATGGGTGGGCGGGTGCGCGCAGTGATGGACGAACTTGGAGGCGAGAAGATCGACATCGTCGACTTCAGCGACAACCCAGCCGAGTTCATCGCCGCCGCGCTGTCCCCAGCCCGGGTGCTCAAGGTTGTCATCGTCGACGAGACCACCCGATCGGCCCAGGTCATCGTGCCGGACTACCAGCTCTCGTTGGCTATCGGCAAAGACGGCCAGAACGCTCGGTTAGCCGCGCGGTTGACCGGCTGGCGCATCGACATCCGCTCGGATGCCGCGGTTGAGTAGCGCGGGAGACCAGGCAGCCGAGGGCCTAGCGCTACACTCGGCACGCCCGCACAGCCCGGTGCGCACCTGTTTGGGGTGCCGTACCCGAGATGTGCAGGCGAACCTCGTACGAGTAGTCGCACGCGACAGTGTCCTCGTCGTCGATCTGCGTGGCTCAGCGCCGGGCAGGGGTGCCTATGTGCATCCCAGCTCAGACTGCGTCGGGCAGGCCAGTCGCCGACGCGCCTGGTCTCGGGCCCTCAAGGTCTCGGGCCCGGTGACCGATACTGAGGCAGTCGAGCACATCGCACGCAACCCGAAGGGCGAAAGAGCATGAGCCACACATGAGCGCGTCGCAATGAACGCGCTGTCGGTGACCACCACCGCGGCTCGCCACTGACACATACCTGCCGGTATGTCGCGGTGGGCAACCGCGACAGACAGGAGCAGAGTGTCAAACCTAAGAGTTCATGAGCTTGCCAAGGAACTAGGAGTTCCCAGCAAGGTCATCGTCGAGAAGCTCGCCGAGATGGGCGAGTATGTCAAGGGCGCATCGTCGTCGGTGCTGCCTCCGGTAGCACGCCGTTTGCGTGAGTCAATGCCTGCTCCTGCTGAAGGTGCCGCACCGGCGCCGGCGAAGAAGGCTGCAAAGAAGACGACGAAGAAGGCTGCGGCACCGGCTGAGGCTCCTGCTGAGTCCACTGACGTTCAGGCGGCCGTACCGAAGGCACCAGCGGTGCCCGCACCGCCAGCGCGCGATGCTGTTGAGCACGACACTGCTGCAGATGCTGAGTCAGCAGGGCCGCGCCCGGTTCCTCGACCGGCTCCGCGCGCGGGGAACAACCCCTTCGCATCAGCCGCCGACGCAGGTCCGCGCCCGGTTCCTCGACCGGCTCCGCGCACGGGCAACAACCCCTTCACTAGTGCAGGTGGCGGCCCGCGCCCGGTTCCTCGCCCCGGCGCAGGTCCTCGACCGGCGCCAGGTGCAGGTGGTCCTGGTCGTCCAGGGTTTGGCGGCCGTCCTGGCGGCCCTGGTGGCGCGGGTGCTCGTCCTGGCGGCCCTGGTCGCCCGATGGGTGCAGGTGGTCCTGGTCGCCCTGGCGGTCCAGGTGGATCGGGGGGTCCAGGTGGTGCTGGAGGTCCTGGCGGTCGTCCCGGTCCTGGCGGTCGCGGAACGACCGCTGGCGCATTCGGTCGCCCTGGCGGCAAACCTGGCAAGAGTCGCAAGAGCAAGCGTGCCAAGCGCCAGGAATGGGACAACATGCAAGCGCCCACCCTGGGCGTCTCGGTTCCCCGTGGCAATGGCCAAGTCATCCGCTTGCCGCGCGGCGGTTCGCTGACGGACTTCGCGGAGAAGATCGGCGCGAACCCGGCCTCGCTGGTGCAGGTGCTGTTCAAGATGGGTGAGATGGTCACGGCGACACAGTCCGTGAATGACGACACCCTTGAGTTGCTCGGCGCGGAGTTGAACTACGAGATTCAGGTGGTCTCCCCGGAGGACGAGGACCGCGAACTGCTGGAGTCGTTCAACCTGGAGTTCGGTGCTGATGGCGACGACGAGGACCTCATGCCTCGTCCGCCGGTGGTCACGGTCATGGGTCACGTCGACCATGGAA
Source organism: uncultured Bifidobacteriaceae bacterium (assembly GCA_964343545.1). Taxonomy (GTDB): domain Bacteria; phylum Actinomycetota; class Actinomycetes; order S36-B12; family UBA5976; genus RFTO01. The sequence continues at coordinate 2,574 of CAYFKX010000045.1, forward strand.
AGACTCGCCTGCTTGATGCATTGCGCAACACCGATGTGGTCGCCAAGGAGGCGGGTGGCATCACCCAGCACATTGGTGCCTACCAGGTGCACACCGAGCACGACGGAGTCGAGCGGGCCATCACATTCATCGACACTCCTGGTCACGAGGCGTTTACCGCCATGCGTGCCCGTGGCGCATCGACTACTGACATCGTCATTTTGGTCGTGGCCGCAGATGACGGAGTGAAGCCGCAGACAGTTGAAGCACTCAACCACGCGCAGGCTGCCGGCGTGCCAGTGGTCGTCGCCGTCAACAAAGTGGACAAGCCGGAAGCCGACCCGACTCGAGTTCGCGGCCAGTTGACTGAGTACGGGCTGGTCCCTGAGGAGTACGGCGGCGAGACGATGTTCATCGACGTCTCAGCACGCGCTGGAACTGGTTTGGACTCGCTGTTGCAAGCAGTACTGCTGACTGCAGACGCGGCACTGGACTTGCGAGCCAATCCAGATCAGGACGCTCAAGGTGTGGCCATCGAAGCGCACCTGGACCGCGGCCGTGGTTCCGTGGCCACGGTGCTCGTGCAGCGAGGGACGTTGCACCCCGGTGACTCCATCGTCGTCGGAGACGCCTTCGGGCGGGTGCGTGCGTTGTTGGACGAGTACGGAAATCCGGTGGACGAGGCTGGCCCGTCACGGCCAGTGCAGGTGCTCGGTCTGACCAGCGTGCCCGGTGCCGGTGACTCGTTCCTGGTCGTGAGCGAGGACCGCATCGCCCGACAGATTGCTCAGGCCCGTGAGGCCCGCGAGCGTGCCGCACTCCTGGCCAAGGCCCGTGGTCGGCGCACGTTGGAGGACTTCGTCAAGCAACTTGAGAAGGGCGAGGTGCAGGAATTGCGCCTCATCATCAAGGGTGACGTGTCCGGTTCGGTGGAGGCACTCGAGGAGGCACTCGTCAAGCTTGATGTCGGCGAGGAAGTCGACTTGCGCGTCATCCACCGTGGTGTCGGAGCCATCAACAAGAACGACGTCATGCTCGCGAGTGCGTCCGAAGCAATCATCATCGGCTTCAATGTCCGTCCTGAGGGCAAAGTGGGTGAGCTCGCCGAGCGCGAGGGCATCGATGTGCGGTTCTACAACATCATCTACAACGCCATCGAGGAGATTGAGCAAGCCCTCAAGGGCATGCTCAAGCCGGAGTACGAAGAGGTTCAGCTTGGCACCGCGGAGGTGCGCGAGGTGTTCCGTTCGAGCAAGTTCGGAAACATCGCGGGCTGCTTGGTGCGTTCCGGGGAGATTCGACGCAACTCAAAGGCGCGCCTGCTACGCGATGGTGTCGTTGTGGCAAACAACCTCAGCATCGACTCGCTGAAGCGGTTCAAGGATGACGCGACCGAAGTCCGTGAAGGCTACGAGTGCGGTATCGGACTCGGGTCCTACAACGACATCAAGGTCGACGACGTCGTTGAAACGTACGAGATGCGCGAGAAGCCACGCAAGTGATTGCGCCCCGGCGTGAGCCGGGATGAAGTCACCGCTGTCGCCGCACGGGTGTGATGCTCGGGCGGCGACAGCCGCAGGAAGGAGGCTGTGATGGCGGACGTAGCACGGGCCCGGCGTTTGGCTGACCGCATCAAGGTGATCGTCGCCGAGGCGTTGGAACGTCGAGTGAAAGACCCGCGGCTGGGTTTTGTGACCATCACTGACGCTCGAGTCACTGGCGACCTGCGCGAGGCGACGGTGTTCTACACGGTGTACGGAGACGACGAGCAGTGGCAGCAGACCGCAGATGCGCTGGCGAGCGTCACCGGCATGCTGCGCTCAGAAGTGGGGCGCTTGACTGGTGTGAAATTCACACCCACCCTGGCTTTCCAGCCCGACCATGTGCCAGATGCCGCCCGCTCCATCGACGACCTGCTCGCACAGGCAGCAGCAGCTGACGCGCAGGTGCACGAGTTGGCGGCGTCGAGCTCGTATGCCGGTGACGCTGACCCGTACCGGCATGACGAGCCCGAAGACGAGGACGACGAAGCCGAGCACGACGACGAAGACGGCTTCGCCCGCGTCGACCGCACCGACAGCGCGGACCACGCCGACAGTGCAGCCAGCGCCAATGCCAGTGCTGACGTGGCTGCGTCGGCGAGCGCAGGCACCGAGCCGCCGGTTGAGCCACCCGCCCGCGGCGAGGAACCATCATGACCGTCACATCTGCGGCCCAAGAGTTGCGCGCAGCCTCCCGGGTGCTGCTGCTTGGCCACATCGCCCCCGACGCCGACAGTCTGGGATCGGTCCTCGCACTCGGATTGGCATTAGAACAAATCTCGCCGCAAGCCAGCATCGTCGTGTCCTTCGGCGATGAGCCCTTCTCGGTGCCACGGATACTGCGCTCGCTACCGGGTCAGCACTTGCTGCACGCCCCAGCAGCCGTGCGCGACCTGGGCGCCTTCGATGTGGCCGTTTCCTGCGACGTGTCAACCCCAGGCAGGCTCGGTGCGAACCTTGGCTCGTTCGAGCAGGCGAAGGTGCGCATCGTCATAGACCATCACGTCAGCAACGGCGGCTTCGGCAGCATCAACATCATTGAGCCGACCGCCGCTGCCAACGTACTCCTCGCCTTGCAGGTCATCGATGAGCTCGGCGCTGACATCACGGCGGACATCGCGCATGCGCTGTACGCCGGACTCATCACAGACACTGGTTCCTTCAAGTACTCAGCCACAGACGTGCAGACCCACATGGTCGCCGCGCGGTTGATGGCAACTGGCATTGACCATGCACTCATCGCGCGACAGATGTACGACGACGAGCCGTTCGCAGTCGTGCAGATGCTTGCGCGTGCTCTCGGCCAGGCAGCATGTGATGCCACCGCGTTGGGCGGCTTGGGTCTGGTCTGGACTGCTGTGTCCGCTGAGGACCGTCACAGCCTGGGCCTGCCTGAAGATGCTGCCGAGCGCGTCATCGACGTCCTGCGTATCACCACCGAGGCAGAGGTCGCCGCAGTGCTCAAGCAGTCCGACGCCGGCACGTGGAAACTGTCATTGCGCAGCAAAGGTGCCGTCGATGTCAGTGCCGCTGCCGCAACACTCGGTGGCGGTGGACATCGTTTCGCCGCTGGGGCGGACGTCGGCGACGATGTCGCGTTGGCGGTTCAAGCAGTTCGGCGCGCACTCGAATCTGCACTATGACCGACGGCATCGTCGTCATCGACAAGCCGCTGGGCATGACGTCCCACGATGTCGTCTCCAGGTTGCGTCGTTGCTTGGGCATACGACGAATCGGACACGCTGGCACCTTGGACCCCGATGCCTCGGGGGTGCTGGTCCTTGGCGTGGGCAAAGCGACTCGACTGCTCACCTACCTCGTAGGCGATGACAAGGACTACGACGCCGTAATCCGCCTCGGGGCGAGCACCGTCACAGATGACGCCGCCGGCGACGTGCTCGCCCGCTGCTCACCACAGCAGATCGCCGCCGTCAGCGACGAATTGATTCGTGAGCGTGTCGCTGACTTCATCGGGGTCATTGACCAGCGCCCAAGTGCGGTGAGTGCGGTAAAAGTCGACGGCCAACGTTCGTATGCTCGCGTGCGAGCCGGCGAGCAGGTCGAACTTCCCACTCGAAGGGTCACAGTGTCACGGTTCGACGTGCTCACATTGGATCGTGCCGACGACCATATCGACGTCTCAGTACAACTCACCGTGAGCAGCGGAACTTATGTTCGAGCCCTCGCACGCGATCTGGGCCAAGCCTGCGGGGTGGGGGGACATGTGCGCAGCCTGCGACGCACACGCAGTGGCGACTTCAGCATCGACCAGGCGCAGCAGCTGCCTGAATCGGGTGAGTCGATTCCACTCATCCCGCTTGCTACGGCGATGCGCAGCAGTCTTTCAGTGCTCGAGGTCACCGCTGAACAGGCGAGCGCACTCGCGCACGGTCGACGGATCACCGTGGGCGGCGTGCTCGGTGAGGTTGCCGCCAATGCCGACCAGCAGGCCGGCGCGCACCTGAATGCATCGACATCGAGAGAACCGGCCAGGGGGCAGCAGGATGAAGATTCAGACCCCCGCAGGGGAGTTGTTGGAGTAGTGACGAGCACTGGCACCGCGGTTGCGGTGTGCCGATGGCAGGGTCATGAGTTGGCCCCTGACATCGTGTTTGTCTGATGCCGGCAGAAGTATCCTTCGCAACCGTGTCCTCACCCCCCAGCGCCCGTCGGGCGCGCGTCGCCCAACCGGTGCTGGTGCGTGCCCGCCCAGTCACCATGGTGTTCGGTCCGGGGGAGGCACACCGAGCATTGCCGCTGTCGGTGGCCGATCTCGTGGACATTCGCGATGAAGTTGCCCGCTTGGGCCCAGACGATATTGACCGACTGGTGGCGTCCTGGACCATCGCGCTGGTGCACTTGCCACCTGCTCGCCCGCTGGATTCGCTTATCCCGTTTGTTGTGGCTGATCTTCCGCTGGCTCACACCGAGATGTCACGCCGCGCTCGCAACGGACTCAACCGCGCTGGCTGGTGGACGCTGCGTGAAGCTGCGGCTGCCACATTGTCTGAAGTATCCAGTGCTCGTCACGTCGGTCCGAGCTCGTTGACTGAGTTTGTATCTGCTTACGTGCGCCATGCACTGACGGCGGACCCGCTCGTGGCCGCAGCAGCGCCTGCCCAGGGTGTTTTCATCACGTGGTTTGCCGAAGTGCTGGCAGATGCCCAGCAACGCGGCATCACCGAAATCGATGTGCACGTGGTGGAGCGGGCGCCAAACGGCCCCAGCGACCGAGAATCGTTACTAGGTCTGCCGCTGAGCCAAGTGACGTCTGAGTTGGCCGAGTTTCGCTTGACTCAGAAAGCGGCTCAGTGAACGGCGCGGTCGTCGTCATCGGTGTATTCGACGGCGTGCACCGGGGGCACCGCGCTCTGATTGACCGCGCACGTGCTGCACGCGCTGGTGCGCACGTCATCGCTGTGACCTTTGACCCGCATCCGGCACGCGTCTTGGCTCCCGAACGCGCACCCGCTCAGTTGTTGACTCTTGCGGAACGATGCGCTGAACTGCAGCACGCTGGAGTGTCCCGCACGGTGATCGTGCCGTTCACACCTGAGTTCTCCCAATGGCCGGCGGAACGTTTCGTTGACGACGTCCTAGTGCCGTTACAGCCGCAACATGTGTGCGTGGGCAAGAACTTCCGGTTCGGTCACGGCGCTCACGGCGATGTCTCCACGTTGTCGCAACTTGGAGGCGAACGTGGTTTCACAGTCGATGCCGTGGATC
>CAYFKX010000046.1:0-7751 GCA_964343545.1 uncultured Bifidobacteriaceae bacterium
AACGCGAAGCCGTCCTTGGTGTCGCGGAACATGTCCTCGGCCTCGAGGTACTGCACCATCGACTTGCGGCAGAAGATGCCCAGCGGGATGGTGTTGAACTGCCCGGAGTAGGAATCCTCGACCTTGTGGTACGGGCCGCCGATGAGGGCGGTGATGTAGGTCGACATCACCTTGGTCGCCGGGAAGTTCCAGGTGGCGAAGCCGTCACGAGTCGCGGTTGGCGCGGGCGCCGGGGCGTTGGAGATGACCAGCCAGTGGGCCGGTGCGGTGACGCGGAACTCGTAGGTGGCCTTCAGGTCCGGCTGGTCAAAGCAGGCGAACATGCGGCGGGCGTCGGCTTCCTCGAACTGCGTGTAGAGGTACACCTCGCCGTCGGCCGGGTCGACCAGACGGTGCAGGCCGACGCCGGTGGTGTTGTAGTCGTTCGTCGCCTTGACCACGAGGGTGTTCTCCGCGGCCAGGTTCGGCAACTGCAGGCGGAACCCGTCGTACAGCGAGGCGGCATCCAGCGCTACGCCGTTCAGCACGGCCTCGGACACCGCGCCAGGCTGGGCGATGAGGTCGATCCACGAGGTCGCGCCGGGCGTGGCGGCCGTGAAGGTCACCGTGGTGGTGCTCCAGAAGTGCTCGTCGCCACCAGGCTTGTCAGTGGACAGGTCCAGGTCGACCACATAGGAGTCGACGCTCAAGAGGGCTGCGCGGGCCGCAGCCTCGTCGCGGGTGATGTTCGAAGTAGCCATAGCGGGGGAGTCTTTCAGATGGTTGGGATGGGGGTGAGGGTGGTGTCAGGCGCTCGGGAGCGTCTGGATGAGGATGTCGCCGCTGACCGACTTGGCGGTGATGGCAACAACGCGGTCACTGGGCAGGGGCGCGTCGTCGAGGTCCGGTGAGGCCTGCCACATCACTGCGCCCCCGAGCACGCTGCGGAACTCCGGCTCTGGTTGAACCTCGAGGGCGATGGTGCTGCGCAACTTGCCAGAGACGCTCTTGGCGTCAACTGTCACTGGTAGATCGGGAACCACGCTGATGACCATGTCGCCGCTAAGAGTCTTGGCGCTGACCGCAGCGGGCACTGCGATGCAACTGGACACAGAACCCGAGACTGACTCAATGTCGATGGAGCCATGGACCGCCCCGGTTCGCACTGACCCTGAGACCGTCTTCGCCTGGAGCGAGCCGTTCACCGCCTGGATGACGAGCGCCCCTGAGACAGACTTCAGTTGCGCCGATCCGCCAACGCTGGCGCAGGTCAAGTCTCCGGATACCGATGAGTAGTCCAGCCGACCGAGGCTTACGACGCTGCAGTCAACCTCGCCCGAAACCGTCTTCAACTCCAGCAAAGTCCCATCTGGGACTTCCAGGGCGATGTCAACGGCACTGTTCGCTGCCGTGGACGGGAAGCGCATCGCGCCCCACAGCACTCTCATCTCCGTGGTGTTTCCAGCGTGACTGCGTCCGACCTTGAGTTCGAGATCGGCGACCGGAGCCTTGGCGTCGAACCGGATCACTGCAGCATCGACGAGTTTCTGACCGGCCGCGGTCTGGGCGGTCAGGACCACCCGGCAGCTCGCTGATTGGCTGGTAGTGATGCTGACGCGCCCCGATACATGCTTCAGCCGCACCTGGAGCGGGCGATCGAGGTCGTAGCTCACACTTCGTGGGGTGAGAGACATGGTCTAGCTCCGTCCATAGCCGCGCAGTTGGTTGCGTGCGGTGATCGTGTGTGGGTGAGTGGTACGAGGGCGTGCTACCTCTCGCTCGAGTGCACGGGCGATCCAGGTATTCACGGACATGCCGTCCGCTGCCGCAGTTGATGTGATTCGTTCCTTCAAGGATTCGCCGATGCGCAACGAGATGCGGGCATCTGCATCGCTAGCATCTCGATGGTGCGCATCGGAGATGGCATCACTGTCGGCTCCGCTGGCGGCCACAGTGAAACTGACATCGTCGCCAGCGACGCGAAGTTCGACATCGGCAGCGACGGCGTTGCTCTCGGTCAGTTCGGCGCTGATCGCCGTCATCATCTCCAGCAGTCGGGTACGCAGCATCGGCTGCCAAACCCTGGCAAAGCGGTCGATGGATTGCTGTACTGACGGTTCGGCGATGGCGGCAACGGAAGCCAGGTCTTCGGTGAACCCTGCTTCCCAGTCTGACATCTTCATGGTGTCATGATGACATCAAAATGATGTCAAGTCAACATGCCGTCCACGCGCCTACTCGAAACTGGGCCGCACATCCCGTCCGCGCTTGAGTTCGTAGAAGCCAGGCGTTTCCGCGCAGAGCAGCACGCCGTCCCAGAGGCGGCCAGCGGCTTCCCCGCGCGGGATTGGGGTGATGACGGGGCCGAAGAACGCGATAGGCGCCTGCCCAGCGGGGCCAGGAACATGGATGATCGGGGTGCCGACATCGAAACCCACCGGGCTCATTCCTTCCAGGTGGCTGGCTTTCAGCGCCTCGTCATGGTCAGTGCCGTCAGCGGCTGCGATCAGGTCCGCGGGCAACCCGGCGGCGTCCACGGCCTCGACGATGACATCACGATCCGCCAAGTCACGGCCGCCGTTGTGCAGACGCATACCCAATTCGGTGTAGAGACGGTCCACTGCCTCCGCCCCTGCGGTCTGCTCAGCGGCGATGCACACCCGCACTGGTGCCCACGCCTGCTGCATGCGGGCGATGTACTGCTCAGGCAAGTCTCGGCCCTCATTGAGCACTGCCAGGCTCATGACGCGGTAGGTGACGCGCACATCACGCACCGACTCCACTTCCTTCAGCCAGCGGGAAGTAATCCATGCCCACGGGCAACTCGGGTCGAACCACATCTGCGCAGTTGTCGTCATGTTCGCCACTCTAGCCCCGCTTCGGAAGCACGACTGGGGTGCCGCTGGGGCTGGTGAGGATTTCGATGTTGTGGTTGAAAGCTCGCGACAGCGCCTCACGCTCGCACACTGAAGACGTCGGACCCTGGTCGACAACCGTGCCGCGGTCCATGACGATGAACTCGTCGGCGTACATCGCCGCCAAGGTGAGGTCATGTGTGGTTGACACGAGCGTCGTGCCGTAGTTCCGACGGTGCTCATCGAGCATGTCCATCACCGCGGGTTGCCGATGCAAGTCCAGCGCACTGGTCGGCTCATCAAGCACCAGCACTGGACTCTGCTGCGACAGCGCACGAGCAATGGCGCACATCTGCAGTTCGCCACCGGACATTGACGTCAACGGCCGGTTCCTCACCGACGTCAAGTGCAGTCGCTCAATGACCTCATCAACCACCGCAGTGGTGACAGTCCGATCGCCGCGAGACACTCGCCGACCAAAACGGCCAAGGGCGATGTACTCGCTCACCTTCATGCCCGCAGGGATGGCGGGGCGTTGTGCCACGAAGCCACATAACTCATGCGGTCCGCCGCGGGCGTCGAGGGACTTTCCTGCGATCACAACTTCGCCATGGAAAGCCTGCGCGCCGATGAGAACGCGTAGCAAAGTCGTCTTGCCGGCACCGTTCGGGCCCACGACGCAGGTCCAGGAGCCAGCGCGAATGTGTGCGTCAATGTCGCGGATGATGTCGTGGCCGGCGATGCGGACACGCACATCGCGCAGGCTGAGGGCAATCGCGGTGCTACTCATCGAAGGACTCCTGAACGATTTCGCAACACGAACAAAAAGAACGGTGCGCCGATAAAGGCCGTGATGACGCCAATGGGAACTTCGGCTGGCGCCAACACGAGTCGTGCACCGAGGTCGGCAAGGACGACGAATGCCGCGCCGCATATCGCGATGACCGGCAGCAGTCGAGCGCTCGCGATTCCAGTGAGATAGCGCACCACATGCGGCACCACGATTCCCACGAAGCCGATAAGTCCGCTGACCGAGACCGCTGCTGCCGTTGCCAGTGTCGCGGCCGCGACCGTCCAAATGCGAATCGTGCGCGGATTGACGCCTAAAGATGTTGCCTCATCGTCACTGAGTTGCAGCGCGTCGAGACGACGGGATAGCCAGAACAAAGCAACGAGTGCGACCGTGACGTAGGCCGCCACCGAACGCACCGAACCCCAGCCGGCGGTCGTTAGTTGGCCGAGGATCCAGGAGTACACCGGACGCAGTGCGTTGGAGTTGCGCTGCTGCAAGTAGGTCTGCACCGCCGTGGCGAAAGACGCCACGGCCACCCCGGCCAGCACGGTGCTCACTGGATCACGCCCAAGCCGACCACTGATGCCCAGCGTTACGAGCACCGCCACGCTCGCGCCGACGAAAGCGAACAGCGGCAGCGACGCCGACTGCGCGTTCATCCGCGCGGTGATTGCTATGGTCGCGCCCAAGCCAGCACCTGCAGCAACGCCGAGCAGGTACGGGTCTGCTAGCGGATTGCGAAACACCGTTTGATACGCCGCGCCGCTCGCGGCAAGAGCCGCACCTACCAACGCTCCGAGCACGACGCGGGGCACGCGAATCTCCAACAGCACCGTGCGGTCGACACCGGTCAACCCGTGGGGCTGGCCCAGCAAGGAGCGCACGGTGTCGGCAAGGTTCAGGCTCGCCGGCCCGAAGGAGCAGGCCAAAGCGACAGCCACGAGCAGTAGCCCCACGCTGGCAACCGCCCACAGCCACAGCCGCGAAGCCCCGCGAGGGAGTGCCGGCGGTCGTGGCGTGGGTAGCGTCGTCGTCATATGTGTCGGTGTCGCAGTTGATCTGGCCAGGTCACATGATCGACGGGATACCGGCGGCAATCGCCTGATAGAGGTCTACGACCCGAGGACCCCAGCGCGATGCGATGTCGGCGTCGAGCAGGGTGACCCGAGCCTTGGCTACTGCATCGATGGCGGCCCATCCCGGCCGAGCGGAGACCGTGGCGAGCGACTCGCCGTAGGAAGCGTCGCCCAGAAAAATCAGCGACGGGTTCTGCTGCACGATCATTTCGTTGGTGAGTTGCGGGTAGCCCGTCGTAGCTGCAGCCCCAGCAGCGTCGGCGATGTTCTTGAGCCCGAAGTCGGCGTAGATGCTGCCGATGAAAGTCTTTGACGTGGCTGAGTACAACGTGTTGTCGACCTCGTGGAAGAACTTCTGGTCTTTCTCCGGCACAACACCTGCGACGATGGCCTTGATCTTGTCTTTCATGGACGTGACGAGCTCGTCGGCTTGCTTGGAACGTCCGGTGGCGACACCAAGTTCCTTGATCTGGTCGTAGACGTCGCCAATCTTTTCCGCTGCCGGTTGCATGAGCACCGGAATCTTGAGTTTGGCAAAAGCATCGAGGGCGTTCTTGCCAGCGCTGGTATCGAATGCCATGACCACGAGGTCCGGCTTGTACTTCGCGACGGCCTCAACGCTGAGGTTGAACGACGAAAGCTTTGTGCGAGGCGCTTCCTTGGGGTAATTACTCTGATCGTCCACGGCGATGACCTGCTTGCCCGCGCCGATGGCGAAGAGCGTTTCGGTGGCGGTGGGTGACAAGGACACGATCTTCTCAGCTTTGGCTGGCAAGGCGACCTTGTTGTCGGGCTCAACAGATGCGTTGCTGCACGCGGCAAGCGCGCTGGCAGCAATGACGAGAGCCGTGAGCGCGGTTCGACGTAGTCTGGACATGGTTCTCCCTCAAGTAGTTGAGGGAGGAAGTGCGAGTCATCGACAGCGCAAACGCTGACCGACGAACCATCCTTCCTCCGAGGCGGTTTCGTCGACAGCGCGTCAGGCGACCTGACTTATCCCCTCACGCGAGGGGAATCACAGTTGCGGGACAGTGTCGGAGTTTCACCGACTTCGCTTCCGCGCTGCCGCTCAGACACTGCCTGACTACGACTGCCGGGCTGGCAGAAAGTTGGCGATGACCGAGCGCTCGCAACAGTAGCAGCGGGCAGGCTCAGGGGACAGAGGTCGTGACTGCCTCGTTGCCTGTGGGCGTGTCACGCCCTGCGCTGGGCCCGTTCAGATCTGTCGAGTGCGCTCGTAATCGCTGATTTTGTCGATACGTCGTTGGTGTCGCACGGCGTCTTGGGCAACGGCAAAGGGGGCGTTGAGAAACGCGTCAACGATGCTGAGGGCTGTCGCCTCGTCATGCATGCGCGCGCCCAAGCCGATGACATTGGCGTTGTTGTGATTGCGGGCCAGCCGTGCGGTCTCCACGTTCCAGGCCAGTGCCGCCCGCACGCCGACTACCTTGTTCGCGGCGATCTGCTCGCCGTTTCCGCTGCCGCCGATGACGATGCCGAGAGCCTGAACGCCTTGGGCAAGGTCGTTCACCACGCCTTCGGCCGCGCGGATACAGAACTCGGGGTAGTCGTCATCGGCATCAAACTGGTGGGCCCCGTGGTCAAGGACTTCATGGCCAGCTTCGCGCAGCCACTGCACGAGCAACTCCTTGAATTCGAAGCCGGCGTGGTCGCAACCTAGATGAACGCGCATACCTCCATCCTGCCACCGCGCGGGCGTTCAGCGCGGAGAACCGTGGCTTTGTCGCTCCCGCGACTCGCCCGAAAGCCCGTCGCCCGCTGAGCGGGCTTCGGCTGGCAGGATTCGGCGCTATGCACCTGAAGTCGCTCACGCTGAAGGGCTTCAAGTCCTTCGCGTCGACGACGGTCTTGGAGCTAGAAAAGGGCATCACCTGCATCGTCGGCCCGAACGGTTCTGGCAAGTCCAATGTGGTGGACGCCATGGCCTGGGTCATGGGCGAGCAAGGCGCGAAGGCTCTTCGAGGTGCGTCGATGCAAGACGTCATCTTCTCGGGAAGTTCCACGCGCGCGCCGTTGGGTCGCGCCGAAGTTGCACTCACCATTGACAACAGCGACGGCGCGCTGCCGATTGACTACACCGAAGTCACCATCTCGCGCACGCTTTTTCGTAACGGCACCAGCGAGTATGCGATCAACGGCGACCAGTGTCGGCTGCTGGATGTGCAGGAACTCCTCTCCGACACGGGCCTCGGCCGTCAGATGCACGTCATCGTGGGGCAGAACCAGCTGGGCCAGATCCTTCGTTCGAGCCCCGATGAAAGACGCGGGTTCATCGAAGAAGCGGCCGGAGTTCTGAAGTACCGCAGACGCAAGGAGAAGGCTCTTCGCAAGCTCGAAGCGACCGAGGCGAACATGCAGCGGTTGACCGACTTGACGTCCGAGATTCGCCGCCAACTCAAACCGCTGGGTCGACAGGCTGACGCAGCACGACGCGCAGCCATCATTCAAGCCGATGCCCGCGATGCCCGCTTGCGACTGCTGGCGGATGATCTTGTCGCGATGACCGAGGCGTTGGCGCGTGAGGTTGCAGATGAGACTGCCCTGCGTCAGCGTCGCACGGAAGTTGAGCAAGCACTGGCCGAAGCGCAGGCCCGAGAGCAGGTGCTCGAAGCACGTGCCGCCGAACTTGCCCCGACGTTGACGCAAATGTCGCAGGTGTGGTTCACCGTTGCCGGGTTGAAGGAACGTACCTCTGGGTTGGCAGCGCTAGCAGCAGAGCGCATTCGGCTGCTTGAAGCCGAATCTGATGACGGCGAGCCGGTCGTGCGCGACCCCGCTGAACTCGACGCGCAGGCGCGCGAGCATCGGCTGGCCGGGCAGCACGGTTCTGCGCTGGAGCGGGCCGCCACCGCGCAAGCCGCATTTCGCAACTTAGAAGGTGACATCGCTGGGCTTGATGCTGGCGAAGTTGATCTTGATGCCGCGCACACCCGCGCAGTGGCTGCCCTGGCCGCCGCCGACTCCAACGTCGCCGAGATGCGCGAGCGTTGGCAGCAAGTTGACAAGCAGCGCGCAGCTGCCCAGGCC
>CAYFKX010000047.1:0-7742 GCA_964343545.1 uncultured Bifidobacteriaceae bacterium
CTCTTTGGGGAGAATTTTGGCGGATATTGGTGACAAGTGGAGGTAAATGGAGTAGGTTTTCGGCTTGCTGAGGCGATTCGGCCACAGCAGGCCAGCTGATCGCAGCCGCGTGCCGCGCGGTGCAAGAGGGGAGGGTTGCGATGTTTATCGGCACCCATTCCCCGCGTTTGGACGACAAGGGTCGGGTCATCCTGCCGACCAAGTTCCGCGAGCCCTTGGCCTCGGGCCTGGTGCTCACGAAGGGCCAGGACCGCTGCGTTGTCGTGTGGACCAGTGCTGGCTTCGAGGACTACGCCGGACGCCTGCGGGCGGCATCAATGACCAGCGAGAAGGCGCGAGGGTTCACTCGAGTGTTTTTCTCCAGTGCCTTTGATGACACCCCGGACAAGCAGGGTCGCGTCACCATTCCAACCCCGCTGCGGGAGTACGCCGGTCTGGACCGTGAACTCGTTGTCGTTGGTGCAGACACCCGCGTTGAAATTTGGGACAGCGGTGCCTGGGCGTCCTACCTCGAGCAGCAGGAACAGGCATTTGCCGCCGTGGACGGGGAGGTCATCCCACACATGTGAGCCAGTGGCGCCTTGGTGCGCGACTTCTGCCCCTGCTGAGGCAACTTCCCCGGCAGCAGGAGGCGGCAGACGTCGCACATGAGGGCGTCAACCGCAGCCCCCGCGTGACCACCGAATCGGAAGACGACCCGCAGGAAATGAACTCAGACAGGAGGTGACGAGCCCTATGCAAGCCCACCACGACCCGGTGCTCATCGAGCGCTGCATCGAGTTGTTGTCACCGGCACTGGAGTCCGTTGCCAACCCTGTGCTGGTTGACGCGACCGTTGGACTTGGTGGACATGCCCGGGAGTTTCTCCGTCGATTCCCACAGGTTCATGTGGTTGGAATAGACCAAGACGAACATGCGCTTGACATCGCGCGCGAGAGGTTGACGGAATTCGGCGACCGCGTCGTGTTCGTACACGCGCGTAACGACGAGTTTCCTCAAGCAATTGCCGCCGCGGGCCCGCGTGCCATCGCCGCTGTCATCTTTGACCTTGGCGTGTCATCCATGCAGCTGGACTTTGCCGAGCGCGGGTTCGCGTACTCACAAGACGCGCCGTTGGACATGCGAATGGATTCGAGGTCACGTCTCACGGCAGCGGAGATTCTCAACTCCTGGCCTGAACGGGACATTGCCACCATCTTGCGTGACTACTCCGGCGAGAAGTTCGCTGGCCGAATCGCCCGAGAGGTAGTTCGTCGGCGAGTCGAGCGTGACTGGACCCGAAGCAGCGAACTTGTTGAACTTCTCTACGAAGTCATCCCGGCACCAGCCCGACGCACCGGCGGTCATCCAGCCAAACGCACCTTTCAGGCCCTGCGCATTGCAGTCAACGACGAACTCGGTGCGCTTTCACGGGCGCTGCCCGCTGCGCTCGATGCAGTGGTAGTCGGCGGTCGCATCGTCGTCATGTCCTACCAGTCGGGCGAGGACATCATCACCAAACGGGAGTTCACCCGTCGCAGCGCCTCGACCTTGCCACCGGACTTGCCAATTCCCGCTGCGCAGGTCACGACCAACTTCCGACTCCTCACGAGAGGGGCCGAGACGGCCACGCCATCGGAAGTTGAGCGCAACCCGCGGGCTGCCAGCGTGCGACTGCGCGCCATTGAGCGGGTGGCCGCATGACGACCGCACGCGACACGTTCGCATGGGCTCCCGGCTTCTCGTCGAGCCGCTCGCGAGTTGAAGCCCGCACCGCAGCCAAAGCAAGCGAAAAAACTCAGCGGGCGCAACTCCGTGGCTTCTTGGTCTGCCTGGGCGGCTTCATTGGCGTGTTATGCGGATTGCTCATGGCATTGAACATTTATCTCGTGCACGGCACTTTTACGCTGCAACAGTTGCAGCGGCAGTCTCAGACGTTAGAACGCGCCCAACAGGCAGCTGGTGACCGAGTAGCGGCCGCCGAAGCCCCGGGGCGGTTGGCGCAGGTGGCTGCGCTGATGGGAATGCGGCCAGCGCAGTCGCCAGTCTTCCTGCCGCTGAACAACGGCGACGCACACCGCCAGGTGAGCGTGAGCGTGCGACACTGACGTTGCCATGTCTAGTCGTGACCGAGTGCCGGTGGAACTCGCCAGTGCCCGTCGTATTCGGGTTGCAATTCTGGTTACGTCACTTATCGGCACAGTGCTCATCGGTCGATTGATTGAGTTACAGGTCATCAATGGCCCAAAGCTTGCGGCCCTCGCTGAAAGCGAGCGACGCACAACGCGAGTGGTGCCCGCAACCCGCGGCACCATCACCGATGTCACAGGTGATGCGTTGGCAGTATCGGTCAAAGCAGTTGATGTGGTGGCGGATCAGACTCTCGTCGCTGACCCAAAGCGCACCGCTGCGATTCTGGCTCCGTTGTTGCAGTCTGACCAAGCCATCATCGAGCGACGCCTGACTGGAACTCGACGTTTTGTCTACGTCAAGCGACTGGTCAGCGCCTACACCTGGCAACGGATTTTGGAAGCTGAACTACCTGGCATATTTGCAACCAAAGCAACCCGTCGCACGTATCCAGGGCGGGCGTCGGCAGGGAACATCCTGGGTTTCACGGGGGTAGATGGCCACGGGTTGGCGGGCATCGAATTCCTCATGGACTCTGTGCTGGCAGGTCAAGACGGTATCGCCCGCTATGAACGTGATCCTGCCGGCCACCCAATCCCTGACACCATGGCTGGTACCCGGCCACCAGTTCGGGGTGTCGATGTGCGCCTGACACTGGACCGAGATGTGCAGTGGGCTGCAGAGGCGGAACTCGCCGCCGCTGTCAAGCGCGCAAAGGCGGACTACGGCACAGTCGTGGTGATGGACCCTCGTACCGGCGACATCATCGCGCAGGCGACAGTGCCGAGCGTTAACCCGTCGGCACCAGGCAAATCACCTTCTGCATTGCGTGGTAACCGCGCAGTCAGCGACGTCTATGAACCTGGCTCCACGAGCAAAATGATGACCATGGCAGCAGTGTTGGACTCTGGCAAGGCAAACCCTCGTTCGAAGTTCACGGTGCCTTATTCCATGCGCTTTGGGTCAACCGTGCTTCATGATCACGACAACCATGGGGTTCAGCGCCTGACATTGAACGGAATTCTGGCTGAGTCCAGCAACGTCGGTACCTACCTTGCGGCAAAGCGAATCGGTGAGCAGAAGTTGTACGACAAGCTCAAGAAGTTTGGCATCGCTGAACACACCGGTTTGGGTCTGCCAGGAGAGAGTCGCGGCCTGCTTCCGCACCCTTCGCAATGGTCGATTACATCTTTTCCAACCATTGCGTATGGGCAGGGACTGTCTTTGAACGCCATCCAAGCGGCCAGTGCTTACGCGACCATTGCTAACGGAGGTGTCCGCGTCTGTCCAAGGATTGTCGCTGGAACGGTGACTGCTGACGGCCGATTCACTGCCCGGCCGCTCGGCAAGAAGACCCGCGTGGTGAGCGCGAAGACTGCGCTGCAATTGAGCAACATGCTCGAAAGTGTCGTGCGTCGGGGAACTGGCAATGCGGCAGCAGTCAAGGGGTACCGGGTGGCAGGCAAGACCGGAACCGCGAGTCGATTCGACCCGAAGGTCGGCGGCTACAACGGGTACGTGGCCTCCTTTATTGGCTTTCTACCTGCAGACGCACCCCGGCTGGTTATAGCGGTCTCGATTCACAACCCCCATGGTCAGCACTACGGCGGTCAGATTGCCGCCCCAGTGTTTGCCAACGTCGCCACATTTGCTGTGCAGCACCTAAGGATCCCCCCGAGTGCCGCGCCTGCGCCACGCATCCCGTTGATCTGGTGACAGGTACTGTCATGAGCATGGTTGGCCAGTCCTCCGAGAAGCAGCTGTCGCAGCTGCTGCAACGGCTGAGCGCGAGCGCAGGGTCGGCAGACATTGCGCAGGGCATTGCGCCAGGCATCCCAACCGGCATCGTGCGTGACATCGTCATCGATGCACGACGGATCAACTCTGGCTGTGTCTGGTTCGCGCTGCCGGGCGCGGACCGCCACGGCGCCTCTTTCCTCGATCAGGCACCTGAGTTGCCGATGGCTATCATCACCGATGACGCGGGTCGACGGCTACTTGCCCCCTATGCGGGACCGATTTTCGTTGTGGCTGACCCGCGCGCAGCACTTGGGCCAGCATGCGCATGGCTATACGACTTCCCTGCTGCGGCCATGACCATGGTTGCGGTGACTGGTACCAACGGTAAGACCAGCGTGACTCACTTCCTGGCCGACGCCTGGCGGGCATGTGGACACGCTGGCGCTGTGCTGGGCACTCTCGGGCTGCAGATCTCAGGCAACGACGAGCCGGTCGAGTTCGGGTTCACCACCCCGGAGGCAGACACCTTGCAACGGGTACTGCGCAAAGCACACGATCTTGGTGTCAGCCACATGGCGATGGAAGTGTCTAGTCACGCGCTGGCCCTGCATCGTGCCGATGGCATCGAGTTCGACGTCGCGGTGTTCACCAACTTGAGCCAAGATCACCTCGACTACCACACCGATATGGAGGACTACTTCAACGCGAAGTCTCGCCTGTTCGCTGACGGCCGCTGTCGCCGAGCGGTTGTATGCGTTGACGACGAGTGGGGTCGCCGTCTTGCCGCCGACCTAGCGGCGCGCGATATCCCCGTCCTCACCTACGGTCTGAGTGACGGTGACTGGCGGATCATTTCTCGCACCGGGTCCGCGGTCTCAGTGGACGCATCGGGCACGAAGGTTGATCTGCCAACGGTCTCTAGGGGAGAGTTCACGGCTTTGAACGTCGTGGCCGCGGCCGCAACACTTTCGATGCTGGAAGTGGCAGTGGGCGAATTGCCTCATGTTTTAGGTGCATGCCGGCCGGTGCCAGGGCGGATGGAAGTCCTCCCGGGTCCGTCAGCGCAGCATCCCCAGGTCGTCGTCGACTATGCCCACAGCCCCGACGCGGTGGCACGGGTCTTAAGCGCCGCGCGACCCGAGCAGGGCAGGTTGATTGCGGTACTCGGCGCCGGCGGTGGTCGCGACCGTGGCAAACGCCCTCTCATGGGAGCCGCGGCCAGCGTTGCAGATGTGGTTGTGGTCACTGACGACAACCCTCGAGATGAGAACCCCGCTGAGATTCGTGCGGCAGTGATTGGCGGGGTGACATCTGTTGATGTGCGCGAGGTCGCAGATCGTCGCGAGGCGATTCACTCGGCCCTCTCGCTCGCGCGAACTGGCGATGTTGTCGCCATCCTGGGCAAAGGCGCCGAGCGCGGCCAGCAGTACGGCAGCGAGGTTCGTGAGTTTGACGACCGAGAAGTTGCGGCCTGTGCGCTCGCCGAGTGGGTAGATGGCTCATGTTGACGCGAACTGCCGTGTGCGCCGCCACTGGTGCCAGCGCATCCGGTGTTATCCCAGAAGACTTCACCGGCGTGAGTACCGATTCTCGGTCGATTGCTCCTGGTGACCTATTCGTTGCACTGCGCGGTGACTTCCACGACGGACGGGACTATGCCAGCCAGGCAGTTCAGGCAGGTGCCTATGCAGTTCTGGTGACCGCTGCAATCGAGGGTCTGCCGTGTCTGGTTGTCCCTGACACGTTGGTCGCGTACGGGCAGATTGCAGCGGCCCATCTGAGGTCGCTGAGGTCGACTGGATTGCAAGTAGTCGGGCTGACTGGGTCCAGTGGTAAGACCACAACGAAAGACCTGCTCTCCAGTGTCCTCGGTCGGCGCCGACGAGTCGTTGCGGCCCAAGGCTCGCTCAACAACGACATCGGTCTGCCAGCCACGGTGTTGCGCGCCGATGCGTCAACCGAGGTCCTCGTGCTCGAGATGGGTATGCGCGGCCTCGGCCACATCCAGCGACTATGTGAGGTTGCTGCACCCGACATCAGCGTGGTGCTTAACGTGGGTCACGCTCACATAGGCGAACTCGGAAGTCAGGCCGCGATTGCGCACGCCAAGGCAGAGATTGTTGAGTACGCCAACGTGGGTGCTGTCGCGGTATTGAATGGCGATGACCTGCGAACCCGCGATATGGCAGCGATGGCCCATGGGGACGTGGTCTTCTTCGGTGAGGGCGAGGACTGCTCCGTGCGCGCGACGGACGTGGTGATGAGTGAGCAGGGCACAGCTCGGTTCGTGCTGAACCTTCCCGACGGCTCAGCGACAGCAGTTGAACTCGCAGTCATCGGCAGGCATCAAGTGTCCAATGCGTGTGCAGTGGCCGCCGTCGCCGACCTGTTGGGTATCTCGGCCGATGACATTGCCTCTGGACTGATGCAGGCGCAAGTAAGCAGCCACTGGCGAATGCAACTGAGTCACACCCGCTACGGGGTGACTGTGTTGAATGATGCATACAACGCGAACCCGGACTCGATGGCCGCAGCACTGCGGGCACTTGCACAGTTCCCATGTGAGGGCAAGCGAGTTGCAATCGTGGGCGAGATGCTTGAGTTAGGGCAGTTCTCGCAGCAAGCGCACACGCTCGTCGGGTCCATGGCATCTGAACTCGGCATCGACCATGTCATCGCGGTGGGTCACTGCGCCGAAGCCATCATGCAGGGGCGTTCGGGGGCAGACACGGATGTTGTGAGCAATGCCGCGCAGGCGACGCAGTTGGCGCTGTCGTTGTTGGCTCCGGGAGATGTGGTCTTAGTGAAGGCTTCCCGGAGCGTTGGCTTGGAGCGTGTCGGCATCGACTTGGTCCAGCAGTTCGGCACGGTTAGCGCATGAGGCTGGTCGTCGTTGCTGGGGCAATCGCGTTTCTGGTGAGCTTCCTCGGTACGCCCGCGCTCATCAAGTTCCTTCGCGCGCGCCGACTTGCGCAGGCGATTCGCGAGTCCGGAGAGTTCAACTACCCAGCTCACGAGAGCAAACGAGGCACGCCGAGTATGGGTGGATTAGCCATTGTGGCTGCCCTGGTGGTGGCCTACAGCGTCACTCACATTCTCTGGCAGCGACCGCCGAGTGCCTCGGGTTTGCTTGCGCTGTACCTGGTGCTTGGTCTAGCAGCGGTCGGTGTTGTCGATGACTACCTGAAGATCTTTAAGCGACGCAGCACGGGCTTGCGGGCGCGAACGAAGTTGATTGGACAAGCTGTTGTCGCACTCTCGTTCGCCGCTCTTGCGACCCGCTTTCCAGATGCCAGCGGGCGCACGCCCGTGTCAAACGCGATTTCGTTCGTGCGCGACACCCCAGTCGTCCTACCCGCCGCTGCGGTCGTTGTCTGGATTTGGTTGCTCATCACTGGCACCACCAACGCAGTGAACCTCACGGACGGTCTGGACGGCTTAGCCAGTGGCGCCGCGGTATTGACATTCGCCGCTTACACGATTGTCTCGGTGTGGCAGTACGGGCAGAGTTGTTCGGTGGTGACCACCGCGACGTGCTACACCGTGCGCAACTCATTGGACCTGGCAATTTTTGCGGCGGCCTGCGCCGGGGCAACCTTCGGCTTCCTTTGGTGGAACGCCTCACCGGCGGGCATCTTTATGGGGGACACCGGCTCGCTGGCTATCGGTGGCGCGATTGCGGCACTCGCGCTGATGACTCGCACCGAATTGTTGCTGCCACTGTTTGGCGGATTGTTCGTGCTTGAAGCACTGTCGCTCATGGCGCAAGTTGCGTCGTTCAAACTCACTGGACGGCGCATTCTGCGGATGTCGCCAATTCATCATCACTTTGAGATGCTGGGCTGGCCCGAGGTTCAAATCGTGACCCGATTTTGGATTATTCAAGGCGCAGC
>CAYFKX010000048.1:0-7718 GCA_964343545.1 uncultured Bifidobacteriaceae bacterium
CCCGCGCTTTGGCAGCACACGCAACTCAAGTTCAGGTGGCTGGACAGTGGTACGCATTGAGTGACGGTATTGCCGCGGCATTGCGCGGCACCGAGTACTTCACGTGCGAGGTGGGAATCCCTGAACTAGGCGAAGACGGCCTTGAGCACGACCTGTTCGCAGGGCTTGAAGAAATCGACGAGACATGACCGAGTCGGCAGCAGGGGATCAAGCGCAGCCCTCATCGGCTCAGCCTGGTGTAGCCGGCGGCGCGCAGTCTGCTGCGCCGGTCGGCGCTGGTATACGTCGCGCACAAGTGGCGCGGGCAGTTGCATCTGGTGGCGCACTGGCCATAGTGGGCGCCCTCATCCACCGCCACATCTGGCTGGCCGGCAGCATCGAGATTCCGTGGGCTGCCGCGCTCGTCGTAGCGGCCACGTGTACGCGGATTCGCGTCATGCGCCACGAGGATGGGGATGGTCGACGTTGCGGGGTCTTCGCACTGACCTGGCTTGCCGTCACCACCCTCATCGCACTGTTGCGTACAAACGATCTCGTCATCGCAAGCGATGTCATGGGAGTCGGTTACTTACTGGTCGGCGCGCTGACAGTAGGAGTTGCCGCAGGGTGGCCGAGCCGGGCAGAGCGTCAGCGCTGGGCCGAGCTGAGACGCTGACCCTGCGCAGTGTCAGTGACCACCCAGCCAAGTTCGAGCAACTGGTCTCGAATGGCGTCAGCCTCTGCCCACTGACGAGAAGTCCTCGCCTGCTCACGCAGGTGCAGCAAGTGTTCAGCGTCCGCGGGCACGTCCAATGGCAGGCCCGCAGCGGTCGGGCTGTCGAGATCAAGTCCGAGCAGATCGTCACATGCGCGCAGAGCGGCCGCCTTGAATTGCAACGGCGCATCCGAGCGCTCGAAGTCGCGCAGGATTCTGATTGCGAGCGCGGTGTTCAAGTCATTCTCAAAGGCCTCGAGCACACTCGTCACGACGCGTTCAACTGCGTCGGCACCCGAACCACCATCGGTCTGGCCAGACGTGCGGTTCGCCTGCCTCGCGGTTTCGACCGCGACCACCGCACTCTCATCACCGACGCCAGCAGAAGCCCGCTGAGCATCTGCGACGATGCCCCGCCAGCGGGTCAACAGGCGGTGGGCTGCCGCGATGGCATCCCAGGACAGGTCGACTTGCGTGCGGTAATGCTGTTCCAAGAACGCCAACCTCAACGCGCGAGGCGAGAACCCACGCGCGACAACATCTGATAGCAGCACCACATTTCCCGCGGACTTGCTCATCTTGCGACCCTCGAATAACAAATGTTCGGCATGGACCCAATGCCTGACTACTTCATGTCCGACGACCGATTCAGTTTGCGCCCGCTCGTCCTCATGGTGCGGAAAACGCAAGTCAATCCCGCCCGTGTGGATGTCCACGTGCTCGCCGAGGAACTCCAACAGCATCGCAGTGCATTCGATATGCCAACCAGGAAAGCCTCGGCCCAGCGAGGTATCCCAGACGAGTTGGGTACGAGTCGCCGGCGCGGCCTTCCACAATGCCCAGTCGGCGTGGAACCGCTTATTCGGGTCGGACTCCCCGTCGAACCTGTGGCCAGGACGCAGCGCGTCGAGGCGATTACCACTGATTGCGCCGTAGCTTGGAAAGGAGCGGGCATCGAAGAAAACGCTGCCATCGTCTCCGACGTAGGCGTGACCGGAATCAATCAGCTTTGTGATGATTGCAACCATTGAGTCGATGCACTCCGATGCCCGCGGATAATGACTCGCAGCGGTAATCCCTAGCAGTTCACAGTCGCGCTTGAAGCCCGCTTCGTAGCGACGGGCGATGGCCAACGCGGTACCGCCCTCCTGCTGCGCGGCCGCCAACATTCGGTCCTGCCCTGCCTGCCCTAATCCGCCTGATACCGAATCAGTCCCGAGGCCCGTGTCATCGAGCATGTGGCCGACATCGGTGATGTTCTGCACCACAGTGACTGCTAGGCCGCGGGCTTTCGCAGTCCGGCTGATGAGATCGGCGAGCATGAAACTGCGCAAGTTGCCGACGTGGGCATCTCGATACACGGTCGGCCCGCAGGCGTACAGCGACAGCCGCCCGGGCTGGCTGGGCTCAATGGGGACCTGCGACCGTGCGCGGGTGTCGTAGAGGTGCAGCATCGCAGGTCAGCGTAGTTGTTGGAATAATGACAGGTACCAGATTGGAAGGAAGCCACATGACGTACGTCGTTGCTCTGCCGTGCATTGATGTCAAGGACAAGTCGTGCGTGGAGGAATGCCCAGTCGACTGCATCTACGAGGGCGACCGCATGATGTACATCCAGCCCGACGAGTGCATCGATTGCGGGTCGTGTGAACCAGTCTGCCCAGTCGAAGCCATCTACTACGAGGACGATGTGCCTGCGGAGTGGAAGGACTACACAGCCGCAAATGCCGAGTTCTTCGACGGCGTCGGCTCCCCCGGTGGCGCTGCCAAGCTCGGGCCGTTAGGCAAAGACGCCGATATCGTCGCCAGCGTCGGCCCGCGCGAGAACTGACTCCGATGCGCAGCCGCCGATCAGCGCTGGCGGCACGTCTGCCCGACTTTCCGTGGGACACCCTGGCGTCGGCCAAGCAGGCTGCGCAATCTCACCCTGACGGCATCGTCGACCTCTCGATGGGCACGCCCGTCGATGATGTTCCGCTAGCCGTCCAGCGAGCATTGGCGAGTGCGGCCAACGCACCCGGCTACCCACGCACTGAGGGCACGCCGGCATTCCGAGCGGCGGTTTGCGAGTGGCTTACCAGCCAGTGGCAGGTCAGCGGGTTGGACTCCACTCATGTGATTGCCACTGCGGGCCTGAAAGAAGCGGTGGCGTCGTTGCCGATGCTGCTCGGGTTGGGTCCCCACGACAGCATCGTCATCCCCGAACTGTCCTACCCGACCTACGAAGTTGGCGCGATTACTGCTGGCGCTCGGGTTATCCGAGCAGCCAGCATCGATGACTGGGCAGGTGACGATTCGGTGGCTTTGGTGTGGCTCAACAGCCCGGCCAACCCGACCGGGCGAATCATGTCCGCGGACGAACTGCGCGCCACCGTCGACGCCGCCCGAGGCCTCGGCGCGATCGTGGCCAGTGACGAGTGCTACCTCGATCTTTGGTGGACAGGGCCTCGTCCTACGAGTGTCTTGTCGGACGCAGTCTGCGGAGGTGAGCACCAAGGTCTGCTCGCGCTGCATTCTTTGTCCAAGCGTTCCAACCTCGCCGGATACCGGGTGGGCTCCATCGCTGGCGACCCGAAGCTGGTCGCCGAATTGCTAGCAGCGCGCAAGCACCTCGGGCTCATGGTGGCTAGCCCCAACGTGGCTGCCGCGACCGCGGCCTACATCGACAGCGAGTCCGTCACCGAACAACACGAGCGCTACCGCCGACGCCGCGATCTGCTCGTTCCCGCGCTCGAGCAGGCCGGGCTGCGCATTGAGCACAGTGAAGGATCGCTCTTCCTGTGGGCGACGGAAGACAAGGACTGCTGGTCCACAGTCAGTCGCCTCGCCAAAATCGGAGTGCTAGTCGCACCAGGGGTTTTCTACGGACCGTCCGGTAGTTCCCACGTCCGAATTGCATTGACTGCCACAGATGAACACATCGAAAACGCCAGCAAACGCCTACGTGCCTGCCCCTGATGTGACGCATCCGCCAAGGACCCCACGAGTCCTACCGCGTAGGCGGGACTAGCCTTGGCTTTAGCGAATGCGGGAGGGCGTGCAATGTCGGAGTACTCACTCCAATACCCAGGCGGCTCCATGGGCTTGTCCCAAGTGCCAGCCACAGTCGGTGAGCATGGCCTTGACGTATCCGCGCTGCTCAAGAGCACCGGGCACGTCGCCTTGGACAACGGCTTCATGAACACCGCGTCCTGCACATCCACCATCACCTACATTGACGGCGATGCTGGCATCTTGCGCTACCGCGGGTACCCGATCGAGCAACTCGCGGCGCACAGCAGTTTCGTTGAGACCTGCTATTTGCTGATCTACGGCGAACTGCCGACGGCTACGCAACTGGCCTCATTTGAAAACAACATCAGCCGGCACACGATGCTGCATGAGGACCTCAAGCGGTTCTTCGAGGGTTTCCCACGCGACGCCCACCCCATGCCTGTGTTGTCCAGCGCAGTGAGCGCACTTTCTACTTTCTATCAGGACTCCCTGGACCCCTTCGACGCCGATCAAGTCGAGATCAGCACCATTCGCTTGCTGGCCAAGCTGCCAACCATCGCGGCTTATGCCTACAAGAAGTCGGTTGGCCAGCCGCTGATGTACCCCGACAACTCACTCGGACTAGTCGAGAACTTCCTGTCTATGACGTTCGGGGTGCCGGCTGAGAAGTACGTGCTTGACCCGGTGCTGGTCAAGGCACTCGACATGCTGCTGATCCTGCATGCAGACCACGAGCAGAACTGCAGCACCGCGACGGTGCGCCTGGTGGGATCCTCGCACGCCAACCTGTTCGCTTCGGTTTCCGCAGGAATCAATGCCCTCTTCGGACCGTTGCACGGCGGCGCGAATCAGGCTGTGCTTGAAATGCTGGAGGACATTGCGCGTGACGGCGGCGACGTTCGCGCGTTCGTCAACCGCGTGAAGAACAAAGAGGCAGGTGTGCGCCTCATGGGATTTGGCCACCGGGTCTATAAGAACTACGACCCGCGCGCGACCGTGATCAAAAAGGCAGCCCAAGATGTGCTTGAGCTCGTCGGGGGCAATGACCCGCTCTTGGACATCGCTCTGGCATTGGAAGAGGTCGCACTCTCTGACGACTACTTCATCGAGCGCAAGCTCTATCCGAATGTGGATTTCTACACGGGACTGATTTACCGCGCGATGGGCTTCCCGACTCGTATGTTCACCGTGTTGTTCGCACTAGGTCGTGTGCCTGGCTGGATTGCGCAGTGGCGCGAGATGATTTCTGACCCGACCTCAAAAATCGGTCGCCCGCGCCAGGTCTACATTGGCGAGCCAGAGCGCTCGTACTCGCCTGTGAACTCTCGCTGAACCTCAGTGCCGCGCTAGTTCGCGTGCAGTGCCTCGTTCAGCCCCGTCCACGATGTGGCCCTGGGCACGAGTTCCACAATGCCAGTGGTGGAGTTGCGGCGCAGCAGCATTCCGTCCCGACCAGACAGTTGCCGCGCCGAGACCACCTGCCCATCAGGCAGTGTCACCTTGGTCCCGGCTGTGACGTAAAGGCCGGCCTCCACTGCGCAGTCGTCGCCAAGACTGATGCCGATTCCGCTGTTGGCTCCAAGCAGGCAACGTTGCCCAATGCTGATGACTTCCGCACCACCGCCGGACAAGGTCCCCATGATGGAGGCGCCGCCGCCGACATCTGACCCATCGCCGACAACGACCCCGGCACTGATTCGGCCCTCCACCATGCTCGCCCCGAGCGTGCCAGCATTGAAGTTCACGAATCCTTCGTGCATGACCGTGGTGCCAGTCGCAAGGTGAGCACCGAGTCGAACTCGGCTGGCATCCGCGATGCGCACACCCGAGGGCACCACGTAGTCCGTCATCCGCGGAAACTTGTCGACACCGTCGACTGTGACGTGCAGTCCCTTCGCCCGCGCGCGCATACGCACGTCGTCGAGGCAGTCGATACTCACCGGCCCCAGCGATGTCCACGCCACATTCGCAAGCAGGCCGAATATCCCGTCGAGGTTGATGGTCCTCGGACGCACCAGCCGATGCGAGAGCAGGTGCAGACGCAGGTACGCATCCAACGCGGAAGTCGGTGCTGCCTGCAGATCCTCGATGTCGCAACGCACCACCGTCACACGAACGCCTCGCAGGTGGTCAGTGTCCGTGCCGCGCTCGAGTCCGCTGATGGTGCTCAGCTCCTGCCCTAACGCGGGAGCAGGAAACCACGCGTCGAGCATGGTGTCCTCACACCACGTCACCAATGCGAACCCGCTGGCCGGCCCAGACACCGGAGCCATTGCGGGGTGTCCTGATATGTGGGGCATGGCGACTACCGTAGCGATGTGACTTTGGATATCGGCTCTGGCGTCGTGGCGTTGACGCGTCAACTCGTGGATGTGCCGAGCGTGTCGTTCAACGAGTCCGCGCTGGCCGAGCAGGTACACGACGCCCTCGTCGCCCTCCAGCATCTCGACGTCACCCGAATCGGCAACTGTGTGGTCGCTCGCACTGCCCTCTGCAAACCGACGCGGGTGCTCATGGCGGGTCACCTAGACACGGTGCCGGCGGCCGGCAATGACCGGGCGCAACTTGATGAGGCCACCGCGGTGTTGCGAGGTCTGGGAAGTTGTGACATGAAAGGCGGCATCGCCGTCATGCTTCGGGTATTGCAGTGCGTAGCAAACCCCAGTCGGGACATCACCGCAGTGTTCTACGACTGCGAAGAGGTCGCCAGTGAGCACAACGGCCTCGGGGTGTTGGCACAGCGTGATGCCGAACTACTCCGCGCGGATATGGCCATCCTGCTCGAGCCCAGCAATGCTGGCGTCGAGGCCGGCTGCCAGGGAACTTTGCGTGCCGTTGTCCGCACCACCGGTGTTCGCGCGCACACTGCGCGAGCATGGCGCGGGAAGAACGCAATCCATGCGGCAGCCGACATCCTTGCGCGGCTGAACGACTACACACCTCGAGAGCCGCTCATCCATGGTTTGCAGTTCCGCGAAGGACTGCAGGCAGTGGCGATATCCGGTGGGGTCGCCGGCAACGTTGTGCCAGATGACTGCGCGGTCACCGTCAATTTTCGGTTCGCACCCGACCGCACCGCCGCGCTGGCGCAAGAGCATGTGCGCGAGGTGTTCCAGGGATTTGACATCGAGTTCGTCGATGTGGCTGCTGGAGCAATGCCGGGGCTGGACACGCCAGTGATAGCCGAGTTCATCGCTGCCGTCGGCGCGGACGTTCAGCCCAAACTTGGTTGGACCGATGTCGCGCGGTTTAGCGAACTAGGAATACCAGCCATCAACTTCGGCCCGGGCAATCCCGAATTCGCCCATTCCCCCGACGAGCAGGTGCCCCTGGCCGACTTGCTGGCGTGTGAAAGTGCACTCGTCGATTGGCTTAGCCAGCACTGACAACGCCCGCGGCAAGGCGCGCGGGCAACCAACCACCAATCAGTTTGCAGCGGCGGTTTTCGCCCTCGCTCGCTCTCGGTCGCGGGTCACTTTGTCAAGGGTGACTTTGCGAATTCGGACATCCCCTGGGGTGACCTCAATGCACTCATCTTCGCGGCAGAACTCCAATGCCTGCTCCAGCGACAGTTGCCGCGGCGGGACGAGTCGCACGAAATCATCACTGCTTGACGCACGCATGTTCGTCAGCTTCTTCTCTTTGCAGATGTTGACGTCCATGTCCTCTTGACGTGCGTTCTCCCCAACAATCATCCCTTCGTAGACCGCCACCCCTGGCGGGACAAAGAGCGCGCCACGCTCTTGGATGTTCGCAATCGCGAAGGAAGTGGACTCACCACTGCGGTCGGCCACAAGAGAACCGGTCGGGCGGGTACGCAATTCCCCGAACCACGGCTCGTAGCGCTCGAAGACATGGTGCAACAGGCCGGTGCCGCGAGTCTCCGTCAGAAACTCGGTGCGAAAGCCGATCAGGCCGCGCGCGGGAACGAGATACTCCAACCGAATCCAGCCAGTGCCGTGGTTGACCATCTGCTCCATGCGCCCCTTGCGCAGTGCCAGCAACTGCGTGATGACACCGAGGTACTCCT
>CAYFKX010000049.1:0-7650 GCA_964343545.1 uncultured Bifidobacteriaceae bacterium
GTGAGAGGAGGTTCGGGTTGGCGCCGCGGCTCACACCACGACGCCAACCCGTGTGCACTAGCCGCGCTTGGTCTTG
Source organism: uncultured Bifidobacteriaceae bacterium (assembly GCA_964343545.1). Taxonomy (GTDB): domain Bacteria; phylum Actinomycetota; class Actinomycetes; order S36-B12; family UBA5976; genus RFTO01. Next base: position 77 of record CAYFKX010000049.1, read on the forward strand.
ATGTTGCGCGGAGCCGTGCCGTTGCTTGCGCCTGCCTCGTTGACCGCGCGCACGCTCACCGAGTACACGGTCAGTGCGTCAAGGCCGCCGATGGTGAACGTGGTGTCGGCAGAGCCGACCGAGTTCCACGAGTCGCCACCGTCGAGGGAGTACTCGTAGTCGGTGATCTCCGCGCCGCCGTTGTAGCCCGGCTTCACGGTCAAGGTGATCTCCGACGAGGTAGTGCTCACGCGGGTGACGCGCGGCGCGTTCGGCGCGTCGGGCACCGGGGTGCCTTCGACCGCCTCAGACATTGCGCCGGCACCGTACTTGTTGTGAGCACGGACCATCACCTGGTAGGTCACACCGTTCGTCAACTTGCCGATGACGATCGGGGAACCCGTGAAGCGGCGGCTGGTCACCCAGCTGGCACCGCCGTCCACCGAGTAGCTGTAGTAGCGGATGTCGGCCGCGCCGGAGTCACCGGCGGAGAAGTCGACAGTCAGCTTGCCGTTGGCTGCGGTGATGTTGTCAATGGTGGGGGCGCCAGGGGTACCAGGCACGACCCGCGCAGACGCGGTCGCCGCCGAAGTGCCGATGGCGTTCACCGCGGCCACCGTGAACGAGAACGTCAGGCCGTTGGTGACCCGGTCGTAGTCGAACGAGGTGGTGTCACCGTCAACGGTGAACTTGCGCACCACGGTGGTCTTGGAGGCGCCAGTGTGCATGCGCACCGTCACCTGGTAGGCCGTGATTGCGCTGTAGCCGTCGAACGGCGCATCCCACGAGACGCTCACCATGCCGTCACCGGCTGCGGTGTTCACCGCGCTGATGGCGTCCGGAGCAACCGGGTCCGGCTGCTTCACAGTGTGCGTCCAGACGCGGTCGATGTGCTCGATGGCAGCACCGGCGCTCGGCCAGAAGTCGTACTTGACCTCCGGGTTCACCACGCGGGAGTCGTCCCAGTAGCCCATGGTGCTCGGGGCGACTGGACGCGGCTCAGCAGCGTCGTTGTCGGTGCAGTTCTGCAGGCTGAACGTGACGTAGCCGAGGTCATCGGTCACGCCAGTGAGGTTGCCGGTGAAGCAGCCACCGCCGTTGGCGGTGCTCAGCGTCACGGTGCGACCCGAAACCGGGCCGTTGGCGTCGGTCACCCGGTAGTTCAGTTCCAGGGTGTCACCTGCCTGCACGAACTTGACCCACGAGTGCGAGGCAGCTTCGTTGGTCCACCAGTAGGACTTGTCAGTCATGGTCGAGGTGTTGTCTTCCGACAAGCGGATGGTCAACTCCTCGGGCTTGACTGTGTGGGTCCACACGCGGTCAATGTGCTCAACGGCCGCGCCGATGCTCGGCCAGAAGTCGTACTTGACTTCCGGGCTCACAACGCGCGTGTCGTCCCAGTAGCTCATGGTGCTTGGGGCGACCGGTGCCGGCTCTGCGTTGGCCGCAGACGTGCAGTTCTGCAGCGTGAACGTGGCGTACCCGTCAGCGTCGGAGGTCGCGGTGAGCGAGCCGTTGAAGCAGCCGCCACCGTTGGCGGTGTGCAACGTCACGGTCTTGCCGGCGATGCCGTTGCCACTGCCGTCGGTCACCCGGTAGTGCAGGGTCAAGGTGCTACCAGCGGTCACGAACTTGACCATCGAGTGCGATTGCGCCTCGTTGGTCCACCAGTAGGACTTGTCGGTCATCGTGGCCTTGTCCGCGTCGGACAAGCGGATGTAAGCCACCGCGACAGTGTCGCTGTTCGCAGGCTTGACGGTGTGCGTCCAGATGCGGTCGATGTGCTCCACTGGCGAGCCGACAGTCGGCTCGAAGTTGAAGTTCGCCTCGCTTCCGACCACGCGGCTGTCATCCCAGTAGTCCATGCTGCTCGGAGCCACTGGCCGCGGCTCGGCATTGTCTGCCGAGGTGGTGCTGGTGACTGTGAACGTCACTTCACCGTTGGCGTTGGTCGACTTGGTGATCTTGCCGTCGGTGCACCCACTGAATGAAGCAGTGCCGCCGAGGCACTTCAAGGTCACCGGCAGGTTCGCGACCCTGTTGCCGTCGCCGTCGGTGACGATGTAGGTCACGGTGAGTGCGTCACCAGCGGTGACGAACTTGACCATCGAGCGAGACTGCGGCTCGTTGGTCCACCAGTAGGACTTGTTCACCATGTGGGCTAGGTCGGCGTCCGACAGGCGGATGTTCGCCACGGCCGGCGGCTCGGCAGGAGCCAGCGGCTTGACGATGTGACCGAAGATGATGTCAATGGACTCACGGGTCGCTCCGACAGTCACCTGGATGTTCGACTTGCGCTCGCCGAAGCTCCACTTGTCGCTGGGTTGGTTGAACGCGCTTGGGCGGTCTTCGGCCTCGTCAGCGGTGTTCGTCGACGTGACCGAGAACTCCACGTAGCCGTTCGCATCAGTCGTGCCACTGACCTTGGTCTGGCCGTTACCGTCGCACCAGTCCGGTCCGGCTGGGGTGCCGTTGACCGAGAAGGATGCGTTGGAGCACGACCAGTTGGCGTTGACGACCAACGAAATCGGCTTGTTCGCGACGGCTGCGCCGTTGGCAGCGTCGGTGACCTTGTACTTGAAGGTCGTCGTGGAGCCGGCGTCGAAGTAGGTCAGGAAGACCTTCGAGTCCGCGTCGATCCAGGGACGAATCCAGTCGGTGGCGTCGTAGGCGTTGCTGCCCAGATCCATGGCCGGCTCGACGAGACGGATGTTGACGTGCGACGGCAGCGGGGTCTCAACGACCTCGGCCTTGACTGTGTGCGACCACACACGGTCGACATGCTCGATGTCGTAGCCAATGGTCGGCTCGAAGTTGTAGGTCGACTCAAAGCCTCCCAGGGTGCCACCGCGGCTGTCGTCCCAGTAGCTCATCGTGCTCGGGTCAACGGGACGAGGCTCTGCGTCATCGTTGCTCGTGGTGTTGACCAAGGTGAACGTCGCGTTGCCACTTGCATCCGTGGTCGCAGTCAGGTCGCCGGTGAAGCTAGCGTGGTTGATTGCCCCGGTCTTCAAGGTCATCGTCGCACCAGCGATCGGGTCGCCGGACACCGTGGTCGCGGTGTAGTGCAGCGTGAGAGTGCTGCCTGCTTCCACGAACTTCACATAACTGCGCGACTGCGCCTCGTTGGTCCACCAGTAGGACTTGTTTGTCATCTGTGCCCTGTCGGCCTCAGACAGACGCAGGTTGGCTTCCTTCACTGCGGGAGCGGAGTCGGACTTCACCGTGTGTGTCCAGACTCGGTCCACATGCTCGGTTTCAGCACCAATGGAAGGGTTCAGGTCGTACTTGACCTCGGGGAACCCGCCACGGCTGTCGTCCCAGTAGGACATCGAGCTCGGTGCGACCGGGCGCGGCTCGGCGTTCGCGTCAGCGACAGTGTTCGCCAGTGTGAACGTGGCCTGGCCATTGCTGTCGGTGGTCGCGCTCAAGCTGCCGCTGAATGTGGCATTGCCTGCAGCAGACAAGTTCAGTGTCGCACCGCTGACCGCATTACCTGACATGTCAGTCACGGTGTAGTGCAGTTCGAGGGTGCCACCGGCTTCGACGAACTTGACATAGCTGTGCGACTGCGCTTCGTTTGTCCACCAGTAGGACTTGTCAGTCATCGATGACTTGTCAGCGTCGGACAGTCGGATGTTCACCTCGGAGTACGGCGCGGCATGAACCGCCGGCGCAACGGCAACGGCCAACGCCGATGTGACCGCAGCGCTCACCGCGATTGCGACTCCACGATGGAGTCGGCGGAAGAGTCTGGACATGTTTTCCTCTCACATGGTCAGGGCAGCAAGCGTGAAAACGCTTTCAATGGCATAGTGAATGCGCTTTCACGCGCAATCGCAAGGTCTAGAGCCGTGTGTTGCCGTTTTGTGACTTATCTCGCGCTCGTGGGTGGTTTCGCGCGCACGCCAAAGCGGGCCGGTCGAAGGCTTTGGATCCTTCGACCGGCCCGATGCTCGTGGGTGCAGGGCCCAGACTGCGCTTAGAGCGTGATGGTGATTTTCTTCGTTACCGCCGTGGCCGCCGCATAACTGGCATTGCCAGTTTGGGTGGCGGTGATGCTGCAGGTGCCCTTGCCAACGGCGTGCAACTTGCCGGCCACGATGGTGCAGACCGAGGTTGGCGAGGTGGTGAGGGAGACGGTCAGTCCTGCCCCCGACGTCGACACCGTCAGCGTCTGGTCGGCCTGGCCGACCTTCATGTTGGCCGGCTGGGTGAACGAGATGGTTTGAGTCAGTTTTGTCGTGGTAGCGGACTTCGCAGCCGATGGCGTTCCCGGACCGCGGCTGTTGACCGCGCGAACCTTGACGGAGTAGGTAACGCCGTAGCCGAGTCCGGTGATGGTCACGGGACTGGTCAACCCCGGCAGGTCAGTCCAGGTGCTGCCACCGTCGGTGGACACCTGGAACTTGGTGATCGGCGCACCGCCGGTCAGACCCGCCTTGAAGGTCAGCGCAATCGAGCCCGCGCCACCCTTTGCTGCAGACAGCGTCGGGGCTGCCGGCGGGTCGGCCTGGGGAGTGGCGACAACGATTGATGACGAGTACCCGAAGCCGATTGCGTTGAACGCACGAACTTTGACCAAGTACGTCGTGCCGTTGACAAGTCCGGTGGTCAACAAGATGGGCGACTTGGTGTTCTTCGAACTATCCACCCACGTCTTACCGCCATCGAGGCTGTAGCCGTAGTACTTCGTGACGCCGCCGGTGCCAGCCGTGCCCGCCGTGAAGTTGATGGTGAGCTTGGCGTTGCCCGCGACGACACTGGTCAACTTCGGTGCGCCCGGTGTTCCGGCTTTCACAACTTCAGTGGACTTAGTGAAGTGCGGGAAGTAGATGTCGGTCGCCTCGGACGCGGCTCCGGCAGTGACCTGGAAATTGCCGCCGAGTTCAATCGGCGGGTTCGCGCGCCACGATGGGTTCTCGGCATTGAGCAGCGCCGGCACTGGCTCGGCTTCGTCGGCGGTGTTGGTGTTGACCAGTGTGAATGTCACAACACCAGCTGCATCGGTGCGCCCGACGAGGTATGCCTTCTGTCCGGAACCGATGATGGTGTTGCCCGCGACAAAGGATGGCTTATCCCCGTTCGCGTTGACCTTCAGTCGCACAGATGTATTCGCGACGGCGGCGCCAGTGGAATCGGTCGCCTTGTACGTCAGCACCACGGGACCACCGGCGGCTGTGTAGTGAACGTAGGCCTTGGTGCCTGGCGCGAAGTACTGCGCCACCCAACTGGATGCGTCGTAGGCGTTCTTGCTGGTGTCGAGGGTCGGCGAGGTCAACCTGAGGTTCACCTTGCCGGGCAAACCGCTGCCAGTGATGGCCCCACCGCTCTTAGTGATGTGCGGGAACAAGATGTCGATGACTTCCTTGTCAGCGCCCATGGTCGGCTGCAGGTTGCTGCCCAACTCCACCGCGGGAGTGGCGTTCCATGACGAGTTGACCTGATTCAACGCCGCCGGTGCCGGTTCGGCCTCGGCGATGGTGTTGGTGTTGCGCAACGTAAACGTTGCGTAACCGTTGAGGTCGGTGCGGCTGGTTAGGCGCACTGTGGTCTGTGCGCCGATGACCGTCGAGCCCGAAGCGAACGACGTGCGCTCGTTTCCGGTCGCGTTCACGATCAACGACATGTTCTGGTAGACGATCGGGTCGCCAGTGACCGAGTCGAGCGCCCGGTACACGAGGTTCATGGTCGACCCAGCATCCACGTACTTCACATAAGCCTTGGTGTACGCGGGGTAGAACGGGGCAATCCAGTCAGTCGCTTCGTAGGCGTTCCACTGCGGGTCCACGAAAGACCCGGCCATGCGGATAGTGACGTCCTTAGGAATGACGCTGCTGCCAGCTGACTTCACCGTGTGCGTCCAGACGCGGTCAACGTGCTCCGTGGCCGACCCGACCGTGGGGTTGAAGTTGTACTTCGCCTGCGGGCTCACAATGCGCGAGTCGTCCCAGTACGACATGTTGCTCGGAGCACTTGGAGCCGGCTCTGCGTTCTCGACACTGGTGGTGCTCTGCAAGGTGAAAGTGACGTTACCGTCTGCGTCGGTGTTCTTGGTCATGGCGCCGCTGAACGAGGCACTGACATCACTTGGAGTCAAGGTAAGCGGAATGTTCGAGACGGCCTTACCAGCGCCATCGGTAACGCGGTAGGTCAGCGACAGCTCCTCGCCAGCGACGACAAACTTGACGTAACTGTGCGAGAGCGGTTCATTAGTCCACCAGTACGACTTGTCGGTCATTGACAACTTGTCGTCATCGCTGAGACGGATGTTCGCGACCGCCGGCGGCGGTGTCGTCGGCACCCAGTTCTGGGGCTTAATCGTGTGGGTCCACACCCAGTCTGCGTGCTCCAGTGCGGCGCCGATGGTGGGTGTGAGATCGAACTTGACCTCGGTGAATGGACACACGCCGTTGGGGCAACGGGTGGCTTGATCCCAGTTGGTCAATGTGCTCGGTGACACTGGGTACGGCTCGGCGGCTGCAGCGTTGGTTGTGCTCTGCAGAGTGAAGGTGACTTTGCCGTTGGCATCGGTGGTGCCGGTGAAGTTGCCAGTGAAACTGCCACCGTTGATGTTCTTGTTCAAGGTGACGAGCGTGTTAGCCACGGGGTTGGCGCTGGCATCGGTCACCGTGTAGTTCAGCACGAGCGCCTCACCAGCCACCACGAACTTCAGGTAGGTGCCGACACCTTTGTTGTAGGGGCACCAGGAGTCCTTGTTGTCCTTGCACCAGGTCTCGGTCTTGTTGTCCATACCAGCGGTGTTGTCCGCGCTGAGACGAATGCTCACTTCTGCGGGTACCGCAGATGCTGCGGTTGACGTCACTGCCACAACGGAGGCGGCGGCGACGGCAGCAGTGAGGAATCCCGCGAGACGGGAGCGAGTGGTAGTCGAGCGCATGGCAACCCCTTTGAGGTCAGGACAAGCTGGCGTGAAAACGCTTTCAGGAGTGTAGTAAACGCCCTGACCGGGGCTGACGCAAGGCAGACGCGTCGACGTTGGGGTAGGTCAAAGGCAATTCCCAAGCCTGGCTCAGAGTGGCCAGTGCAGGCACAGGGGCGGCAAACCCCTCAGGCGGTATCGCGCACGATGAGTTGGGTGGGCAGAACCAGGGACTTCGGCTTGCCACCGTCGATCATGGCAATGACCATCGCAGCCGCCTGGGCGCCGAGCCCGCGGACATCCTGCTCCACAGTTGTTAACTGCTGCCGAGTGATGCGCCCTGCGAACATGTTGTCAAAGCCGACCACGGCGACGGCATCTGGGATGGCAAGTCCGCGCTCCTCGAGCACACTCATCGCGCCAAGTGCCATCAAGTCGTTGGCCACAAACACTCCGTCGATGTCAGGGTCGGCGTCCAACAGTTGCGCCATCGCGGTCGCGCCGCTCTCATCGGTCCAATCTCCGAAGGCAATGCGCTGCTCTGGGCAGGCCACGTCCGCGTCGTCCAACGCGCGACGAAAGCCCTCTAAACGCAGCCGCCCCGAACTGAGTCCCAGGTTGCCAGCAATGGTTGCGATGTTCTTGCATCCCCGTGCCACGAGGTGACGCGTCGCTTCGTAGGCACCGCCGAGGTTGTCGGAGTCCACGTAGG
>CAYFKX010000050.1:0-7497 GCA_964343545.1 uncultured Bifidobacteriaceae bacterium
GTGTAACGACTGCAGGCAACTTGACCCAACGCGTCCTCGACGCAGTAAGCGACACCTGTCGCTTCGCCTGTGAACCCAGGTTCGGGAACGAAAGTAACCACACCCGAAACACCATCAACCAAGTACGTGCCCTGACCAGCGACCGTCAACGTCGTCTGAGCACAGGCGGGGGCCACCTCGGTCGCACTGCACAACGTGACACTGTCGCTGCGCAACGTGGTGGCCGAATCCGCGGCGTCGTTAGTCAAAGGGTTGACTGACTGAGCGGCTCCTTGCGGACCAGAAGTCGTGTCGGCGACCGCTGTCGGTGGCGGGATGACGGTTGGGGTGTAGGTGCTCCACGCCAACTGCCCCAACGCGTCTTCCACTGAGTACGCGATACCGGTGGCGGTGCCGGCGAATGCCGCCTCGGGCGTGAACGTGATTACGCCCGTAACTGGGTCAACGGAGTAGACGCCCTCACCAGAAACCGTGACCGACATCGACGCGCAGCCAGGCGCCAACTCGCCCGCAGCGCACAACCGCACCGATGAAGCGACCAGTGACGTACCGACCGAAGCCACGTCGTTGGTCAGCGGCTGCACTGACTGCACCACTCCTTGCGGCCCGGAGGTGGACTCAGGCGCAGCGATGGGCGGCGCAATCACCGTTGGGGTGTAGATCGAGGTCGTCGCCTGCCCGAAGTCATCAAGCACGATGTAGGTCACCGGCAGCCCAGTACCGGTGAACTCAGCCGCCGGCAAGAAGGTGATAGCGCCAGTGGAGCTGTCGACGGTGAACGTGCCCTCGCCCGGCACGCTGACCAGCGTGCGTGTGCATGTTGGCGCGACTTCGTCAGCGCCGCACAACCGCACACTGCCCGCTACCAAGTTCGCGCCACTGCCCGCAGAATCGTTGCCCAACGGATCAACCTTCTGCGCAGCACCCTGCGGGCCCGACGTTGCATCAGGCGCCGCCACCGGCCGAGGAATCACCGTCGGGGTATAGCGGCTACTCGTGGCTTGACCAAACGAATCGGCAACCACATAAGCCACACCCGTCGCAGTGCCCGTGAACTCAGGCTCAGGAGTAAACGACACAACACCCGTCACAGAATCAACCCGATAAACCCCCTGACCAACAACCACCACCGTGGTCGCAGTACACGCCGGCGCAACCTCCCCAGTCGCGCACAGGCGCAGGCTGTTGACGTCAAAACCGTCAGCGGCCTGTGATGTGTCGTTCGCCAACACCTTTGCCGATTGAGTAGTCGCCTGCGCGCCTTGAGAGGTGTCGATAGTGGCGACCGGCGGTGCGATGACGGTCGGCGTGTAGGTGCTGGCTGCGATCTGGCCGAGGGCATCCTCAATGCAGTAAGTCACACCGGTGGCCACACCAGCGAACTCTGACACTGGGGTGAACGTGATACGTCCAGTCGCTGCGTCAACTGAGTAGGTGCCTTCCCCGGTCACCGTTAGCGTGGTCTTGCTACACGCCGGCGCGATTTCCTCCGCGCCACACAAGCGCACACGGCTGGCTACCAGCGAGCTGCCCGAGCCCGCGGAGTCGTTCGCTACCGGGTCGGCGGACTGCGGCACTCCTTGGGGTCCGGTACTGGTGTCTGCGTTGGCGGTCGGTGGCGGCACCACGGTCGGGCGGTACACGCTGTCGGCTGTCTGACCCAGCGAATCTTTGAGGCAGTACGTCAGACCTGATGCCAAACCGGTGAACCCAGGCAATGGCGTAAACGTGATGACACCGGTGAGCGGGTCGACGGAGTACGTGCCTTCGCCCTCCACGACAACTGAGGTGTCGGTGCAGGCTGGGGCAACTTGCCCCGGTCCACACAACCGCACACTCGTCGTATCGAGTCGCGCACCAGAACCAGCGAGGTCATTTGCCAGGGGGTTGACGCTCTGCGACTCACCCTGAGGCCCGGTCGTGGCGTCAGGTTTGGCCTGCGGACGTGGCACCACTTCTGGGGTGTAGGACGACGTCACATCCCGGTCATGAGTGTCACTGACCGAGTAAGTGACCGGTGTTGCTAGTCCCACAAAACTCGGCAGTGGCGCGAAACTGATCGTCCCAGTAATCGGGTCAACGGTGTAGGTGCCTTCACCGGGTACATCGAGCGTCAGTGAGGTGCAGTCTGGCGCAAAGTCTTCAGGCAGACACAGTCGCAAGCTGGTCGTGTCGAAGCTCGCGCCGAGGGACGGCTGGTCATTGGCGAGCACCTGCGCGGCCTGCGTGACCCCTTGCGGACCGATACTGGCATCAGGGCTAGCCGACGGCACTGCCACTGCCCGCGGGGTGTAGGTGGTCGAGGACCGCTGGCCGAGGGTGTCGGCAACTGAATACAGCACAGGTGTGGCGGTGCCGAGGAAGCCATCCACCGGCGTGAAAGTGATGAGCCCGGTGATGACGTCGACTTCATAAGTGCCTTGACCGGAGACAACAACCGCGGTTGCCCCACAGGCCGGTGCCACGTCGCCGGCGGCACACAGACGGACACTGGTGGGATCAAGAGCTGCGCCTGCGAACGCGGAGTCGTTGTCTAGAGGGTTGACACTCTGCGCAGCGTTCACCTCCCCCAGCGAGCTGTCCGGCGCTGCCGTTGGCGGCGCGATGACAGTTGGCGTGTACGAACTGCACGCGGACTGACCTAGGTTGTCGACTACGCAGTACGGCACAGCGCTGGCGGTGCCCGTGAAAGTCGGCAGAGGCGTGAACGTAATCTGCCCCGTCACAGCGTCAACTGAATATGTTCCTTGACCGGCGACTGCGCGTGAAGTCGCGGTGCAATTTGGTGCAGTCTCGGAAGCCGAGCACAGCCGAACGCTGGTGGCCACCAAACTGGCTCCACTGGCAGCGGAATCGTTAGTCAAAGGGCTCACTGACTGCGCGACCCCTTGTGGCCCGCTCGACGTGTCTGCGCTGGCGACTGGAATTGGGACCACCGTTGGGGTGTAGGTGCTGCTCGCAGTTTGACCGAGTTGATTCGTCGCTTGGTACGTCACCGCAGTCGCGGTCCCAGTGAACGGCCCCGTACATGACAAGTCCGCCGGCGTCCCAGCAGCCGCACACGGGGTGAACTTCACTGCGCCCGTGACAGTGTCCACCGTGTATTTCCCTTGCCCCGGGATGCTCACACTGCTAGCCGTGCAATTCGGCTGCGTCTGCGCGCCGGAGCACAATTTGATGCTGCTAGCGAGGAAAGGCGCTGTCGGCACGGAGGCGGGGTCGTTCAAAAGCACGGGCGCGGTCTGGACTGCGCCCTGCGCGCCGATAGTGGTGTCGGGCAATGCGGTCACTGTGCCGGAAACCGCGGGCGTCAGCGTCGACGACGTCGTTTGCGCGTTGCTGTCTGACACCTGGTACTTCACCGGCGTGGCAGTACCTACGAACGCTGCAACACAGGAGGCGCCGGCCGGTGTGTTCGCAGCGGAGCAGGGGGTGAACGTGACAGTGCCGTTGGCGTTGACCGTATAGATGCCTTGGCCAGCAATCGTCAATGATGTCGCCGTGCAGTTGGGTGCTACCTGCGCCCCCGAGCACAACTTCACCGAACTATTGACGAGCGTGCCTGACGTGGATGCTCGGTCGTTTGCAAGCGGAGTCAGAGTCTGAACGGCACCAGTAAGCCCGACAGAGGTGTCGGGTGCTGCAGTGATGACCCCGACGTACACAGCGTTGACGACACCGGCGGTGCCGACGGCCACTGTCACCACCTTTGACAATGCGGACCCCCCGACGGCGTTCGCGATGCCAGTGACCGTGCCGGCGGCTCCGGAGACGGTGTTCGCGTTCACCACTGTCATCGTGGCGGATTGGTCAGGGAACCTCACCTCGTAGGAGGCGGGGATCAACACTGGGAATTCGTAAGTTCCGTTGGCGGCAGTGGTGGTGGTCACTGGCTGCCCAGCTTTCGCGGTACCAGCCGGCCACAGCACCGCTTGCCCGGACGCATCGGTGAGCGCAACTGTGACGCCGGCTATTGGTCCTCCAGCTTTATCTAGGGCGGTCCCCGTGATGGCAGATCCACATGCTGAGGCAGCAGGCACATTGATGGTCACTGCGGCACTAGCACCGGGGATGCTCGGAGCAGAACCAGAACTCACCGTGACGCTCGCCGATGCGGTCACCGTGGCGGTTTGATTTGTCAGTGGTGGCAGCGGTCCGATGCCTGTGGGGCAGGAGTACTTCACGGTGGGCGTGAGACACAACTGTGGCCGGTCGCCGATGGCGGTCAGATTTGCCGATGCCGAGCGTGGCGTGGTGGCGCGGTTGGCGAACTTCACGGTAAAGATGGGATGCTGCCCAGACACCGCGGTGCTCAAACTTGATAAGTCAACTGACTGCGCCGTCGCCGGCGACGTCGCGGGTTGTGATGCTGGAATTGGAATGTTCTGCCACCCAGGGATAGGCGTGCCGCTGGTGTCTGCGACGGACAGGTACGCGCTCCCTGCCTGCGCCGTCGCGCCGCTGCCGACCAGTGGGCTGGTCAATGTGAACGCGCCCCAGCGGGTGACTCCTGTGCCGCCGGCACAACTCATTCGCGGAGGCAGCACCTGGGGATCGAAGCTGACGGTGTTCGGTGGCGTGACGCAGGTCGCCCCGCCGTTGATGTCCCAAGTGGCGATGATCCCCGCGTTTGAATTTGTCCAATAACAGTTGTCGTTGTCGGGGTCGACTCGAATCGTGTAGGTGTCATAAGTGCGAGCGCTCGACGGCGTTCCGCTCCAGCCTGAGCACCAGGTTCGCGTGGCCACATCCCAGCAGTACGGCGAGTACGTGACGGATAGCCCGGCGGAAGTCTTGGTTCGATAGAGCGGCACGAACAGAACTTTGGTGCCGTTAACCAGCGGGTCGGTCGAGCCGCCGTATGTCATACCGACCCGTCCGGCAAGAATCGCGGACAATCCGGCGTCCACCGTGGCCGCCGTACCGTTGGGGTTAAAACAGTCTGCGGTTGCATTCGTGTAGAGCCAACACAGTGCCACAGCGGTGCCCGTGGAATTGGGCTGCTCGTAGTTCCACGTGAACTGCCCGCTAGACGCGGCCGCTTTAGGCAACGTGATTGGGTTCGCCCAGCCGCTGCACGTTGCGAAAGTGATGGGGTCGAAACAGATGGCAGTGTGCGCTGTCGTTGACGCGGCGACGACTTTGCCTTGCCAAGCCCGCATCGAAGCAACGCCGAAGTACTGGATACCGGCGGCGTTAATGTTCAGTAGGTCCAGCGTAGAAACTCCCGGGTACTGCACGTAAGGGGTCGGACAGAGGGCGCCGGCTCCAGAATCAGCCAGCGGATCCAAACACCAAATTCGTCCGGTTGGCATTTCTACTGCGAACACGCGGCCGCCGACCATGGTCAGGGACGACATGACGTTGTAGGCGTTGTAGCCAAATGTTGTGTAACCGCCGACTCGTTTGAATGCCGTCGTGAGCGAGCCACCGCACCACTTCACCGCGGTGATAACCGAGACATCGATGCACGCAAAGCCTGAACCGGACTGCCCTGCAATGGTGACTCCGGTCTGCGTCTCGGTCGCGAACCAGATGTGCTGATTCTTGGTGTCCATGTACTCGTTGGATGGCCCTTGTGTGTTCACGCCTTTGAGCGAGATGTTCCAAGGCCAGGTCCCCGGGCATACCGCGCCCGTGCTGCGCAAGTGGCACGACAGCGCGCCCTTGGTGCCGTCGTCGCCGTTGTGGTGGTAGATGTTGAAAATATGATCGAAGTTGTCGAACACCACATCGAAACCGTCACCGCCGGACGCTGATGACACCGCTGACGGCGGCGAGGGCGGTACGACCGTGTTGTCCGAGCCCAAGATTTGGAGGCCGTCACCAGTTGCACCCTGTGACACCACGGCACCCGTGGCTTTCACTGCGCGCACCGCAGCCCATCCCGCGGCTGTGGTTGGTGCGGTGGCGGTGAAGTTGGTGCCGTCGGTGGAGTACAACACCGTCCAGCCTGCCGGGGCGACAATCTGGCTTGTCGACGTCAACTGAAGTTTCGTGGGGTCGATGACTTGAATCAGGGTCTCAGAAACCGTGTTCGCATCGGCCACCGGGGCGGTGGCGACCAAGGTGACCATGTCGCCATGGGCCGCTGAAGCAGGGGCCGAAAGTTCCACGGGAAGAGCGACGGCTGCTGCATGCGAGGCGGATGAAAAACTCAGCGCGGATGCCAGGATGGCCGTCAGCGCAACGTTGAAGGCACGAGGCAGCTGCATGTGCACCGCGAAGCTCCTCTGCGCACTCTCGACCAGTCCAGAGGCTGCCGAGAATACACAGAAAAGCGTGGAATACGAACCTTGCTGTCCGCTGACTTTCCGCGCGTTTCCCCTTCAGGCGCCGGTTTGAATCCGCATGAGAGTTTCGGTCGACCAGCCTCCTTCGACACAGGGCCTTGTGGTTTCGCCGGCGGCTCTGGTTGAGGGCGGAAACTCCACTTCTCAACAGGTCCGCAGCGGGAAGGCCGTCTGAAAGGAGCCAGTGAACCAGGCCGGTGTCCCCATGGGGTTTCCATGAATGCTGAACTGTTGCGGCGCAGCAGCGTCGATGTGACCGGTCATCAATTCCAGCAATGTCGGGCTGTGCGTCATATAACTAATGCCGCTGGACAGGTAGATAACCAGTTCAGAGTCCAGCGGACCGTGCATCGCAGGATCCCAGGCCATGGTGATGTTGGCGGAATTGCCCAGTATGGGTGCATACCAATCATTGCGCGCCTGATCCAGCCCGAGTAGTGCCGCTTCGCACGGTGCTGGCGGCTCCAGAATGGAGTTTCTACGAACGCTCTGCGTGAGATTCGCGAACGTCCCTTTCAACGCGCCATCTGCGCTGAAAGTGCCAGAGAAGTCAAGACGAACAAAGTCAGATGCCGGCACGCCGTCGGTAGCGCCTAGGTTGTTGATCTCACCGATGAACAACTTCTGCCGATACGCCCGCAGAGGTGTCGTCGTGGGTACGAACAGTGCAGGAACAAGACGCGACACTTTGCCACCGCGGACCGCAGCTCGGTAGATGACTTGCGAGTAGGACTTCGCCCCACCGGCACCTACTTGAGGCGCTTTAGGCACCAACGTCGACCTCACTGACAGTTGCTTGCCAGTTCGCAGCAGCAGGTGCGCAGTACTGAGGGTGCTCAACACCCCGTAGCGCACGGCAGTGGTGTCTCTCGGCAGACGAATTGCCGAACCAGATGCATACAGCGCTGCGCACACCGGCACACTCACGCCATTGAGTTGCACTGCCTTGCCGAGGCTTGCACAGGGTTTTGCGGTGGCGGCATCAGCAGGCGGGCAGAAGGTCACGCGACTAGCCAAGGCGAGCGCGCACAGGATGAATGCGACGAGCGTCCTGCCCGTAGGCAGGCGGACAGAGCCTCGACGTCGAGTCATAGACAAGGAATGTAGTCCACGCGCAGAAGGTTTCGCTGCTGCGAATACCGGAGCTTGGAACACGTATGAATGTCTGCCGACAGTGGGCGATACTGGGTTCGAACCAGTGACC
>CAYFKX010000051.1:0-7468 GCA_964343545.1 uncultured Bifidobacteriaceae bacterium
CTACGCGCAGGTTCGAGAGCACGCCCAGCTCGGCGAGAACGTAATCGTTGGCCGTGGCGCGTACATCGGCACGGGTGTAAGCGTCGGCGACAATTGCAAGATCCAGAATTACGCCTTGGTCTACGAACCGGCTGTGCTGGAAGACGGCGTCTTCATCGGTCCTGCGGTTGTGTTGACCAACGACCATTTTCCCCGCGCGATAAATGGTGACGGCACACCTAAGTCTGCGTCCGACTGGCAACCCGTTGGAGTCACCGTGCGCCAAGGAGCGTCCATCGGGGCGCGTAGCGTCTGCGTGGCGCCGGTAACTATCGGACGCTGGGCCATGGTGGCTGCCGGCGCAGTTGTCACCAGGGACGTCCCTGATTTCGCTCTTGTGGTTGGTGTGCCTGCGCGCAGAGTCGGCTGGGTCGGCCCGCAAGGGTTTCCGTTAGAATCCGTGCCAGATTCCCCGGACTTGTTTAAGTGCCCAAAATCGGGCGCTCAGTTCAAACAAGTGGGCCCAGACGAGTTGGTCGAGGTGCCAGTGTGATGTCAGAGCGTGAATTTATCCCTGCAGCGAAGCCCTCTATAGGCGCGGAGGAACGAGCAGCCGTCCAACGGGTGATGGAATCGGGGATGCTGGCACAAGGTCCAGAGGTGGCCGCTTTCGAACAGGAGTTTGCCTCTGTTGTTGCTGGCCGCGAGTGCGTGGCACTGAACTCGGGCACATCGGCCCTTCACATGGCCTTTCTTGCCGGGGGCATCGGTGCGGGCGATGAAGTCATCGTGCCCTCATTCACATTTGCCGCCACCGCCAACTCCGTGGCGCTCACAGGTGCGACCCCCGTCTTTGCAGATGTGGAGGCGGACTATTTCTGCCTCGACCCAGCGTCGGTTGAGGCGGCTATAACCCCGCGTACGAAAGCCATCATGCCGGTGCACCTCTACGGTCATCCCGCTGCGATGCGCGATTTTCGCCAACTTGCTGACAGACACGGGCTCATGCTGTTCGAGGACGCAGCCCAGGCTCACGCGGCAAGCCTTGACGGGGTCCCGGTCGGGGCGTGGGGCATCGCTGGCTCGTTCTCGTTCTACCCAACCAAGAACATGACGTCCGGAGAAGGCGGCATGGTGTCCACTGCTGACCCGGCTGTGGCTCGTCGCATCAGACTCCTGCGTAACCAGGGTATGGAGAAGCGGTATGAGAACGAGGTCGTGGGTTTCAACACCCGCATGACCGACCTGCACGCCTCCATTGGTCGAGTGCAACTAACCAAATTGGCTGGCTGGACCGCGAAGCGCCAAGCCAATGCCGCATTCTTGAACGAGCACATCGCCGGCGTGGTCACCCCCAAGGTTGCACCCGGCGCGGAGCACGTGTGGCATCAATACACGATCCGCGTAGTCGGTCTTGATCGCGACGCGTTCGCTGAGCAGTTGCACAGCGCGGGTGTCGGTTCAGGCGTGTACTACCCCATCCCGAACCACCGACTTCCCTCCTACGGTCTCACCATGGATCTGCCCGTGACTGAGCAGGTTGCGAAGGAGTGCCTGTCGCTGCCGGTATATCCGAGCCTTACCCAGGACGAGTTGGAGCGCATTGTCGAAGCCGTGAACACTGCTGCGCGAGCTGGCGCCTGATGGGGCAAGCGCTGCGTGCTGGGCTCATCGGCCTAGGCATGATGGGCAGGCACCACGCCCGCGTCTTGGGTTCGCTGGATGGCGTTGAACTTGTCGCGGTGGCTGACCCTGCGGGCGATGCGCACGGGGTCGCAGGTGCACGCCCGGTGGTCGCCAGCATCGAGGAGTTGATTGCCCTAGGTATCGACTACTGCATGGTCGCAGTGCCGACTGCCTTTCACGAGGACGTAGCCCTGTCACTTGCCGCAGCAGGCGTGCACGCACTTGTCGAGAAGCCATTGGCACAAGACACCCCTGCGGCAACACGCATAGCCGATGCATTTGAGGCAGCAGGCCTGGTGGGAGCAGTCGGGCATATTGAGCGCTACAACCCGGCCTTGCAGGCCGCCCGTGCTCGACTGGCCAATGGGGATTTGGGGCAGGTGTTCCAGGTGGTTACCCGGCGCCAAGGTCCGTTCCCCGCTCGCATCGCTGACGTCGGTGTCGTGAAAGACCTTGCCACTCACGACATTGACCTCACAGCGTGGGTCACAGGTCAGGCTTTCCGTCAGGTGTCGGCCTTCACGGCGCACCGTACTGGCCGGGCACATGAGGACTTGGTCAGTGTCACCGGCAAACTGGCCGATGGCGCCGTGACCAGCCACCTCGTCAACTGGCTCTCGCCGATGAAGGAACGCGTGACCGTCATCACTGGTGAGCGAGGCGCGCTCGTGGCTGACACCCTCACAGCCGACCTGACCTTTGTCGCCAACGGCACTGTGACTTCCCAGTGGGATGACCTTGCGCAATTCCGCGGTGTCAGTGAAGGCGATGTCATCCGCTATGCGATTGCCAAGCCGGAGCCGTTACGAACCCAGCATGAAGCCTTCCGCGATGCTGTCCTCGGCAAGCTCGCAGACATCGTGACTATGCGCCAGGGAATGACCACTGTTGCGGTCGCAGACGCAATTCTGGAGTCGGCGCGCACTGGAACCACGCAGACCGTCAATTGAGACACAAGGAAGAACCCATGAACATCACCGTTGTTGCGCTGGGCAAGATTGGATTGCCGCTTGCCGTGCAGTTCGCGATGAAAGGCCATCGGGTATTCGGGGCGGACGTCAATCAACGAACCGTCGATCTGGTCAACGCGGGTGTCGAGCCGTTCCCTGGTGAGTTTGATCTCGACCGCTTGCTCGCCGAAGTGGTCGCCGATGGGCGATTGACAGCGACCACCGACACCGCTGACGCGGTGGCCCAAAGTGACGCGGTGGTCATCGTGGTGCCGCTGTTTGTGGATGCCGAAGGAGTGCCCGACTTCGGATGGATGGATGCCGCAACCCAAGATGTGGCGCGCGGCCTGCGCCCAGGAACGCTAGTGTCCTACGAGACCACATTGCCAATTGGCACGACTCGCAACCGATTCATGCCCATGTTGGCGCAGGGGTCCCGTCTTGATTTCGGCGACTTCGACCTGGTCTTCTCTCCCGAGCGCGTATTCACTGGTCGTGTCTTCGCCGACTTGCGCCGGTATCCGAAACTCGTAGGTGGTGTTACGCCAAGGGCTGGGCAGCGCGGCGTTGCTTTCTACGAGGAAGTCTTGGACTTTGACGAGCGTCCGGACCTCGCCCGAGCAAACGGCGTCTGGGACCTTGGCAGCGCAGAGGCATCTGAGATGGCCAAACTCGCGGAGACCACGTATCGAGACGTGAACATTGGCCTGGCAAATCAGTTCGCGTCGTTCGCGGAGAGCAACGGCATTGATGTCTATTCCGTCATCGACGCCTGTAACTCACAGCCATTCAGCCACATCCACCGGCCAGGTATCGCCGTCGGCGGACACTGCATCCCCATTTACCCGCGGATGTATCTGTGGAATGACCCTGCCGCCACAGTCGTGCGAGCTGCGCGTGAGGCAAATGCAGCAATGCCAGAACACTGCGTGGGTCTGCTCGCTCGGACGCATGGCGAACTCGCTGGCACCACCGTTGCAGTGCTTGGCGCGGCTTATCGCGGCGGCGTCAAGGAGACGGCGTTCTCAGGTGTCTTTGCTACCGTCGACGCGCTCACAGCGCGCGGGGCGACTGCTGTGGTTCACGACCCCATGTACACCGATGCCGAATTGCAAGAACATGGCCTCACGCCCTACCACCTCGGGTCCCCAGTTGATGCGGCGATCCTCCACACCGACCACACCGAATACGCCAACTTGGGCTCGGACAATCTCCCCGGAGCCAAGACCATTGTCGATGGCCGACGCTTGCTAAAGCCCGAGAACTTCCCATCGGCAACAGTTGTAGTGCTAGGGAAGTCGCACTAGTCAGAAGCGTGCTAGCAGAGGTGGCGCAAAACCTACTTTGACGTCACTCGCCTTCGTGTGCCTCACGGTCCAAAAACTCCATTGTTTGAGTGGCTGACGACCAAGCCCACATCGCAATCGCACCAGCGGCAGAAGCATTGATGGAGCGTGTGGAGCCGCTCTGGGGAATCTCCACGAAGGCATCGCACACGCTCAGAGCCTCATCGGTCAGACCCAGGCCCTCATTGCCTAGGACCAAGCAACAGCTCTGAGGAAAAGCGAAGGTCTGGAGAGGCACGCTGCTCGAGGTCTGTTCAACACCTACCACGGTCGTACCAGCGTCCGCTGCCCACCTTTTGAAGGCGTGTGCATCGCTATGGTGCAGCACATTCATGTACTTGTCTGTGACCATCGCGCCGCGGCGGTTCCATGCACGACGACCGATGATGTGGATTGCTGCCACATTGAATGCGTTGGCTGTGCGGACAATTGAGCCGATATTCAGGTCGTGCTGCCAGTTCTCAATGGCCACATGTAACGACGATCGGGTCTTGTCCAAATCCGCCTTGATTGCCTCAACTGTCCAATAGCGATATTTGTCGACAACATTGCGACGGTCACCGTTCGCAAGGAGTTCGAGGTCCCACTGCTCACCCGCCGGCCATGGTTGCGGGTGCGGGCCAACTCCGACTGACGGATAGAACTCACCTGCGCCGGAGGTGTGTGCACCCGCGTCTTGCGCACCCAGGTTGCGTGCACCTGGCTCCTGCTCGTCTACCTCGAATGCACTCGCCTCCTGCTCACCTGCTGCGCCGGCAGACGGGTCGTGCTCAGGCATGGACACGTGCGAGCTGCTCCGAGGGGGTGAAATAGGCGGCGACAGCGCGGGCGAGTGCCTGAGCCAGCAACTCGCGGAAACCCTCGTCAGCCAAGCGCGCTGCCTCTTCAAGATTGCTGGCGTATCCCAGATACACCCGGATGGCTGGCATTCGGGTGAGCCGCAGCAAGTCCCAGGTACGCGCGTGTGCTCCGAGGTCAACTGCTGCCAGCGCGCGGAGTTCGGCCAACACCGCTTCTGCCAATCGGTGCCCGCTGCTGCTTCCCGTGTCGTGCCGGTTGGTACCAAAGTAGAAAGCAGAAGCCCCTGCTGCGGCTGATGACTCGGTGGCGTCAATGTGCAGGCTCAGCACCGCGTCAGCGGCGACGGAGTTCGCGAACTCGGCGCGAGCGGCGTCATCGAGCACCCTGCCGTGATGAAACGACCGTCCGCGGGTCAAGACAACTGCGACGCCAAGCGGGGCCAGGTGCCGTTCCACTCGCTCGGCGATATCAACCACGATGTCAGCCTCGATGATTCCGTTCGCCACGCAGCCGCGGTCGTCGTCGCCGTGGCCAGGATCGAGCACAACCACCTTGCCGAAGATGCCTGTCCGACGGTGCTCGAAGTCATGGTCTTCGCGGAGCGCTTCGGGCCGTCCGCCAGTAATGGCGCGCGCTAGGTTGGCGAAGGCACGTAGAGCGAGAGGCCCACACACCCCATCAACATGCAGCCCCATGTTCATCTGAAAATCGCGCAGGGCAGCATCCGTACGCGGTCCAAAGATGCCGTCAACGCGACCACAGTCGAAACCGAGATCGCTGAGCTTGCGCTGTAGTGCAGCAACGTCATCGCCGATCACCAGCCGTGTGCCTTCAGGGCTCAACGACAGTGGGCGATCCCCCAGTTGCCACTGTGCCTCAAGTGCGCGTCGCCAGGTGAGAGGCCCAACGATGCCGTCAACAGTGAGCCCATGGTCTTGTTGAAAGTGCCTGACTGCGTCATCGAGAGCGTGATCGAAGTACGAAGAGTCCGCATCTGCATGGTGAAGAGGCAACAGCCCGATGTGGCTGAGGATGCCACGCAATTCAGTGACCGCTGGACCTTGTGCGCCAAGGCGCAGCAGCGGGTGAGCGGCCTGGGTCATCTGAGTGCGTCTTGCCGAAAGTTCGGCTGCGACGTGGTCAGCCCAAGAACTCGGCGAGGTCGGCGAGGAGTGCAGGCTTGGGCTTGGCCCCGACGATTTGCTTCACCGGCGCGCCGTCCTTGAACACAATCATCGTGGGGATAGAACGAATACCGAAGGAACCAGGCGTGGCTTGGTTCTCGTCGGTGTTCATCTTTGTGATGGTGAGTTTGCCGGCGTACTCATCAGCAATTTCATCGAGAATCGGTGCCACCTGACGGCACGGCCCGCACCACTCGGCCCAAAAGTCCACGAGCACCGGTCCTGATTTGCTGGCCTCCAACACATCCGAGGCGAACGTGGCGTCGGTCGTGGTCTTGGTGTTCGCGCCCATGGCGGTGCTCCCTTGCTGGTGAATTTCTACGCTCTGACGTGTGCGGTGCAGACAACCTTAGTGGCGGGCTGCCAGCCAGCGTTCAGCATCCAAGGCAGCCGCACAACCCGACCCCGCGGCGGTGATGGCTTGGCGGTAGGTGTGGTCAACAAGGTCACCGGCCGCGAATACGCCATCGAGGTTCGTGCGGGTCGAGCCCGACTGGGTCAGCACGTAGCCCTCGTCATCGCAGTCAACTGTTCCACGGACCAGCTCACTGCGGGGGTCGTGGCCGATGGCGATAAACAGACCCTCCAACGGCAACTGCCGCTCGCTGCCGTCGACGGTGCTCGTCAGCATGACCTGCTCCAGCGCGCTCTCCCCGTGCAGTTCGGTGATGGCCGAATTCCAGAGGAACTCAATCTTTGGATTGCTCAGTGCTCGGTCGGCCATGATTTTGCTTGCGCGCAGCGAGTCGCGGCGGTGGATGACATAGACCTTGTCGGCAAACCGGGTGAGGAAGGTCGCTTCCTCCATCGCCGAGTCCCCGCCACCGGCAACTGCGATGACCTTGTTGCGGAAGAAGAAGCCGTCGCAGGTGGCGCACCACGAGACGCCGCGACCGCTGAACTCCTTCTCTCGGGGCAGGCCCAGTTCGCGGTATCCCGAGCCCATTGCCAGGACGATCGCCCGCGCCTTGAAGGTCCCCGATGAGCCGGTAGTGATCGTGCGGACATCGCCGCTGAAGTCAATGGCGGTGACGTCGTCGGTGATGAAGTGGGTGCCGAACCGGTCGGCCTGGTCGCGCATCCGATTCATCAAGTCTGGTCCCATGACCGCGTCGACGAAGCCTGGGAAGTTCTCTACCTCAGTGGTGTTCATCAGCGCGCCACCTGCAGTGACGGCGCCCTCGAACACGATGGGCTTCAGTTGGGCACGGGCGAGATAGATGGCGGCGGTGTAGCCGGCCGGACCACTGCCGATGACCACCACATCGTGGATGGCATCGGGGTCCGGGGCGCCCAGTGGGGTGGTCGCAGTCGCGTCAGTCACGGCGACAAGCCTGTCATAGCGACTTCGCCTGCAGGGCAGGTGGCAGGCGACGCCGCCCGCATCTCAATCGGTCGAAGGAACCTCACGCAGCAGCGACTATCAACCCGCCATCAGTGGGACGCGCGAAGGCGGACGCTCTCGCTGCGCGCAGGTCTGATGGCACCAGCGGTCAGTGCGATGTGGGCAGTAGCCGAGTAC
>CAYFKX010000052.1:0-7329 GCA_964343545.1 uncultured Bifidobacteriaceae bacterium
CTCAGGGCAGCGTGTCGCCTCGCGGTGCCGTATGGTCACACTGGTCACCCCCCCCGGCGAGCCGAACCTCGACCGCGAGCACGACCTCATTCATTACTGGAAGGACCCACATGCCACGTGCACTCATTACTGGAGCATCGGCTGGTATCGGCGCGCAGTTCGCGCGCCAGCTCGCCGCCGATGGCTACGACCTGGTCCTGGTTGCACGCGGTGTCGAGCGTATGCACGCCCTCGGTGATGAGCTCACTGCGGCGCATGGCATCACATACGAGGTGATGGCCGCGGACCTCTCGCAGCGTGAGGACATATCACGGATTGAAGAGCGACTCCGCTCGACGGAGCAGTCGATTGATGTGCTGGTGAACAACGCCGGCTTTGGCACGACGCAGCGTTTCACCGGCGGAGACCTCACTGCCGAGCAGGAGATGCTCGATGTGCTGGTGACATCGGTGCTGCGGCTGACGCACGCGGCGTTGCCGGGGATGCAAGAGCGCGGTCGCGGGGGCGTCATCATCGTCAGCAGTGTCGCGGGCTGGATGCCTGGCGGCACCTACAGCGCGGCCAAGGCGTGGGCCACCACATTCGCGGAGTCAGTGGCAGGTGAGGTGAAGCGTCACGGAGTGCGAGTGATGGCGCTGTGCCCTGGCTACACCGTGACCGAGTTCCACGCGCGCGCAGGCATCGACGGCGACGCTGTGCCGCGGTTCATGTGGTTGGACGTCCGCTCATTGGTTTCCAGCGCCTTGCGTGACTTCCGCAGTGGGCGCGTGGTGAGCACACCGAGCATTCGATACAAACTGCTCGGTTGGTTGATGCGTTCGGTGCCGCGTTCCGTGATGCGGGCCGCCAATGTCGGCCTTGCGGGCCGCCGTCGCTAGTCGCCACCAGTGGGGTCGCAGTCGACGCTGCGTCAGGTGAGCAACTCGGTCAAGACACTTGTCATATCGTCGGCCCGGCAGGTCACGACATCCCAGCCACGTAGTTGTGCTGCTGCGGCCACCGGCGACTCGCCCGTGAGAAGCACCGTAATGGGGGCGTCCGGCCAGTCGTAGTCACCGATGCGGGTCTGCGGAACTGACTCAGGGTTGATGAGCACATAGCTGCGGGCCGGTGTGCGGGCGGCACGTAGAGCGGAGCCGAGAGTTGCCGCGTGGGATGCGGTTGCGGCATCGAGCACCAGCGCGGGCGCAGATGACAATCGCAGTGCCAGCAACGCAGCCGCGATGTGCGAAGTTGCGGTGGATTTGTCGGCGGGGACTACATGAAGGCTTTCCGCGATGCTCCCACTGAGCCCGCCGATGACCGAGTCGTCGGGTGCGCCGATGTAGACGACGGGTTGACTGACCATGGGGCGCATTCTCGCGGGTGGCGGCTCGCTAGGGTGCGAGCCGTGACTGCAGCAGACCGTGACCTCCTTCGCCAACAGATTCTCGACAAGGCCGTCGTGCACGGCAAGGTGATTCTCAGCAGTGGGCGTGAAGCCGACTACTACGTCGACCTTCGACGCATCACCCTCGACTCGGTCGCTGCCCCCTTGGTGGGCAAGGCGATGTTGGACCTGGTCGCAGATCTGGACTTCGACGCTGTCGGTGGGCTCACACTGGGAGCCGACCCCGTGGCCACTGCAATGTTGCATGCTGCTGCGGCGCAGGGACGCCAGCTCGATGCGTTCGTGGTGCGCAAGGAAGGCAAAGCCCACGGCCTGCAGCGCCGCATTGAGGGCCCGGATGTGGCGGGGCGCCGAGTGCTCGCGGTCGAGGACACTTCCACCACCGGTGGCAGTGTCATGACGGCTGTCGAGGCACTGCGCGAGGCAGGGGCTGAGGTCGTGGCAGTCGCAGTGATCGTCGAGCGCGGAGCCGCGCCGATGGTGCAGGGCGCGGGCCTGGAGTACCGCGCCATCTTCAGCCTTGCCGACCTCGGATTGTCGTAACCAGCGCGGGCGTGGTGCGAGCAGGTCAGTACCCACCACACTGCCGCCACCGCCACCGCGTTGAATGACGGGGTCGCATGGCCCTTTGCCGTCAACTGCGACGGCGTTCCTTCACATACGTATGCACCACCGGTATCAACGACACGACGACGATGGCAATGACCATCAATTCCAGATTGTCGTGAACGAACGGAACCTTGCCGAGCCAGTAACCAGCCAGGGTCATCGATGTCACCCAGAGCACGCCCCCGAAGACACTCCAAGTGATGAACTCCCGGCGCGCCATCCCGGCTACACCAGCGACTGCGGTGATGAAAGTGCGCACGATGGGCGTGAACCGCGCGAGTACGACTGCCTTGCGACCATGGCGCGCAAGAAAGTCGTTGGTCTGCTCCACGTACTTTCGCTTGAACAGCCGCGAGTCGGGTCGCTGCAGGAGTCTGGCTCCGACTGCTGCTCCGATGAAGTAGCCCACGATGTTGCCGCCGACGGCGCAGACAGTGAGCGCGAGGAGCACGAGCCAGATGGGCGTGGTGATCACCGCAGTTGCGGCCAGCAGGCCGACGGTGAACAGCAGTGAGTCACCGGGCAGGAAAAAGCCGATGAAAAGTCCACACTCGACGAACACGATGATGCAGGCGAGCACCAGTGCCGCTGGTCCAGCCGAATTGAGCAGGTTCTCGGGGTTCAGCACATCAAGAAGACCAGCGGGTGTGCTGAGCAGGGCAGTCGTCACTCGGTCAGGCTACAAGCCGTACGCCTGTGAACTGCGGATGCGTTGTGGCGACGTTTGACACGACAAAACGACCACAAGCCGCTGGGGTGTTCATCACTGGCGCACCTAGTCTGGCGTTGCTGTGCCCGCGCGCTGCTCGCGGCGGTCCTCAATCCACCAACGGGTGGCCTTGATGAGCGACATCGTGATGAAGAAGAACGCGATTCCGTATGAGATGTAGCGCACGAACTCATTGCGCCCCGACCAGTGGCCTAAGGCGGTGATGCCAACACCCCAACACAATGCACCGGTCACGTTGGCTGAGAGGAAGCGGTAGTAGTTCATCCTTCCCACGCCAGCCACGAACGGGATGAAGGTACGCACCCACGGGATATAGCGCGCGATCACGACGGCGAACCAACCGAAGCGGTCGTAGAACCTTTCAGTACGCCGCAGAATCTTCTGAGAACGAACAGAAGTCCGCGACTCAAGCCACGGACGACCAAGCCTGCGCCCGGTGACATAGCCGACTTGGTCGCCAACGAACGCGCAGAAGAAGATGCCAATCGCTAACACCCAGAAGTTCAAGCCTTTGGCGGGGTCCGAGCTCAACAGCCCCGCCGCAAACAGCACGGAGTCCCCTGGCAGGAAGAAGCCGATAAGCAGGCCGCTCTCGACGAAGACGATGGCGAAGCACAGAACGTAGATGGCGACCGCGGACCAAGTACTGAGTTCGAACTCCAACAGTGCCTGTGGTGGGACAACCTGGAGCGGCATATGTCCATCTTATGAGGGGGCAAACCGTCAAGACTGTTCCGCGCAGGATGCGGGTGCGCACCCTGCGCTGACATGCGAGTACCGTGGAGAGCCGCGCCTCACTCTCGGCGCAAAGCACAGATGTGTGCTGCACGCGCTGTTCTGAGGCTGTCCAGCACTTGATGTTCAAGGAGAAGGTTGTGGCCCAACTCGCTGTGTTGTGGCAGTTGCGCAACCTGCGGAGGTATTTGCTCGCAAGGTTTATCTCCAATTTGGGCAACGGGATGGCACCTATTGCCTTGGCCTTCGGAATCCTCGACCTTGATGGCGCAACTGCGAAGTCCCTGAGTTTGGTCTTGGCGGTTCAGTCGTTCTCAATCGTTGCAATGCTGCCGTTCGGCGGAGTCTGGGCCGACCGCATCGGACGAGCCCGAGCTGTCGGTGGCAGCGACATCCTCTTAGGCGCACTCGTGATGGTTCAGGCGGGTCTTTTCATCACTGGGGTTGCTACCGTCCCCCTGCTCGTTCCTTTCGCCGTGGTCTTCGGAGTGCTCGCCGCCATTTGGTACCCAGCCTTTCCGGCCATAGCACCAGCAGTTGTGCCAGCTGAGCATCTGCAATCTGCAAACTCGGTTGTAAGCGCCGCATCTAACGGTGCCTACATCTCTGGGGCCGCGGTAGCGGGACTCCTCGTGACAGGAGTGGGCGCGGGTTGGGCAATGGCCTTTGACGCTTTGACGTTTATCGTCGCCGGGCTCCTCGTGTGGTCGTTGCGAGAACTAACGCCGCGCAATCCGACCGGAGAATCCACCTGGCAAGACTTAAAGACCGGGTGGGGGGAATTCCGCGCACACCGTTGGGTCTTCGTCATCGTGTTGGCTTTCTCGTTCATCACGATGGGATTTCAGGCAGCCAATGGCGTGCTAGGGCCGGTCCTGATGAAGGAGCAGTTCGCTGGCGCTAAGAGTTGGGCGATGATTGCGACCGCGCTGTCGATTGGCTACCTCGCAGGGTCTGTGCTCGCTTTTCGGATTCGCCCGCGTCATCCAATGCGACTCGGGATGATTGGCATGCTCGCTTTGCCACTGTTCGTGGCTGCACTGGCGGTGCCCTTGCCGCTTGCGCTGCTCGCTGGGGCTGCCTTCGTGTGCGGCGTCGGGATAGACGTCTTCCAGGTGCTGTGGTTCACGGCGCTGCAGAAGCATGTGCCGAGTGAGTCGCTGTCTCGGGTGAGTTCGTATGACGCCTTCGGGTCTTTGGTATTCGGCCCGGTAGGCACCGCGCTGGCTGGGCCGGTCTCACTCGCGGTGGGGCTGCAACCAGCTTTTGCGGTGGCGGCTGCCGTCATCGTGGTGGCGATCATTGCGGGGCTCCTGCATCCGTCAGTCTGGCGATTGTCTGACAGAATGTGACTCGTGCCACATTGTGGCGACGACCCATCACGACACCTCACCTCGGAGCGCCCTTATGCCCATCGCAACACCTGATGTCTACGCCGAAATGCTTGACCGCGCGAAGGCTGGTGCCTTTGCCTACCCGGCAATCAACTGCACGTCCTCGCAGAGCATCGTGGCTGCAATCCGTGGATTCGCCGAGGCTGACAGCGACGGCATCGTGCAAGTGTCCTGGGGCGGCGCCGAGTTCGCCTCGGGCCAGTTGGTGAAGGACATGGTCACTGGTGCCGTGGCATTGGCGGAGTTCGCACACGTGGTGGCTGCGAAGTACTCCGTGAACATCGCCCTGCACACCGACCACTGCCCGGTGGAAAAACTTGACGGCTTCATGCGTCCACTCGTGGACATCTCCTCAGAGCGGGTCGCCTCAGGCAGAGACCCGCTGTTCCAGTCGCACATGTGGGATGGCTCCGCGGTGTCGATGCCGGAGAACATGACCATTGCAGAAGAGATGCTCGACAAGTGCGCAGCCGCGCGCACCATCCTCGAGATCGAGATCGGTGTTGTCGGTGGCGAGGAGGACGGTATCGAGGCATCGCATGACGCCAAGCTGTTCTCGACCCCTGAGGACGCATTGATGGTCGCCGAGCGGCTCGGCCTCGGTGAGCGTGGCCGCTACATGGTCGCCGCCACCTTCGGCAACGTGCACGGCGTCTACAAGCCGGGCAATGTCGTTCTCACCCCGAGCATCCTGAAGGATTTGCAGGACACAGTCGCGGCCAAGTACGGCAAGGACAAGCCTTTCGACTTGGTCTTCCACGGTGGCTCCGGTTCGCTACTCAGCGAAATCCGCGAGGCGTTGGACTATGGCACGGTGAAGATGAACATTGACACCGACACCCAATACGCGTTCACCCGTCCCATCGTGGAACACATGTTCAAGAATTACGACGGCGTGCTCAAGGTGGACGGAGAGGTGGGCAATAAGAAGGCCTACGACCCGCGCGCCTACGGCAAGTTGGCTGAAGCCGGCATGGCATCACGCGTGGTGCAGGCCTGTGAGGATCTGCGCTCCACAGGTACCAGCCTGAAGTAGGTCCTGGCGACCCACCCATCGCGGTGTTGCGTCAGCGAGCACATTCATTTGGAACACAACAGTTGAGGGCGGTCGGATTTAGCATCCGACCGCCCTCACCTGTGAGCGGCGCAACGGCAGTTGCGCGAACGACTACCGGTTGGCCGGGTTCCCCGAGCGCTTGTTGGCCTTTTTGAGGTCGTCACCAGCGTTGGTGCGGTTTCGGCGCATCACGATGACAATCAAGACTCCAGCGATAAGTGCGCCAGCAAATGCGAACGTGATGAAGCGGTTGAGCTTGGAATCATCGATGTAAGCGTTCGCACGGACCCGCACGGGTTCGGAGAAGTTGGCCGCCTTGGCCAACTCCATGACCTTGTCGACTGCCGACGTGGCGGCTCCCGCTTTGGTAGCAGTGGAGATGAAGACGCTCGGCAAATGGGTTTCCGTCAAGGCGATGACGTTCTTGGGGTCATCACTCGGAGTGAACCACTCGTAGGCGTTGTAAAGCGAGTCACCAGGTTTGGCGACGAGGAGTGCTGCTGCAGTCGCTGCCTTGGTGCAGGCGGCGTCGCCGCCGGCGTCCTCTGCCGCACGAAGCGCTGCCAATAACTTGTCGGTGAGAGTGCCAGAGGTGTTGTTGAACGCAGCGGTTGCAGACGACACCACCGCGTCAGCGGCAAGATTGCTGCCCTGCACTGACACCGTCGCCTGTGAAGTCTCTGCCGTTGGACTGAAGTGGGCGTTGGTTGACTTTGTGAGCACTGCAGTGCCGTAGGTGCGAGTTGCCACGGCGAGGCTCTGCTCCTTGCCCTTGGTCTTAGCCGCCGCGCCCTCAAGCATCAGCGAAGGGAGCTTGCCGGTTTGAAGACCGAACTTGAGTAATTCGTTGATCTGCGTGGAGCGTTCAACGCCGGAAACGGCGGCACCGCTGACTGGTACGAGCACGGGAGCGTGTGCGATTTCGGTGGCGTCACAGCCTGCAAGCACGACACCAACCTGTGACTTCTTTGGGTCGACGGCGACAATCGAATAGTCCGCGAGCGATGGCGTGCTCGTGAGCAGGACGATGGCGGCGGATGCCGCGGAAACAATGAGTCCACGGCGTGCGGGGGTCAGGTTGCGCATGGGCGCAGATTACTGTCAGGACTGTGAAGCGGCGCGATGTGCTTCCGCGTGATGCCTGGTTAGCCGCCACTGCCCGCGGGATGTCCCTTATGGGAGACGCCGTCGCCTATGTCTGCCTGGTCTGGCGCATGAAGGAGCACGGAACCGTGGCAGTCACTGCGCTGACCTTGGCGATGGCGATTCCCATGGTCGTCGCTGCTCCGTGGGCTGGATTGCTCGCCGACCGGGTGTCCGCGAAACGCATTGTCATCACGGTGACGATCGCACAAGCATTGATCGCGGCGGGCCTGTTCTGGACCGGCAGCACCGCCATGACCGTGATTGCCTT
>CAYFKX010000053.1:0-7196 GCA_964343545.1 uncultured Bifidobacteriaceae bacterium
CCGAATCGACTTTGTGTTTGACGAACCTGAACGGGTAGTCGTGGGCACTGTGGGTCAACCGGGTGAACGTGCCTTCTACCTGCAGGCGCGACAAGGGTCGCGCGTGTGCTCAGTGCTCATGGAGAAGCAGCAGGCGGCACTGCTTGCTGATGCGCTCGAGGAGATGTTGGCTGACGCGGCTATCGCCGACTTGGCGGGGGCGCCAACCGAACTCGCGGACGTGAAGCCCTTGGACGTGCCGCTATCTGAGGAGTTTCGCGTTGCGCGACTCGGACTCGGTTGGCAGCCTGCGCGCCAGCGGATTCGAGTTGAGGCGGCATCAGCTGACAGCGATGGCGATGACCTAGACGATGACGATTCCGAGGTTGGTGACGACGATGGCTCTGCCGCAGAGCCCCTGCAGGTACTGACGGTGTACATCACGGCGAGCTACGCGCGAGAGTTCATTCGCCGTACGCGCGCAGTGGTCGCAGCAGGTCGCCGAGCGTGTCCCGTCTGCGAACAGCCGCTAGATCCGCAGGGGCACGTGTGTCCGCGAGCAAACGGGTACCACCGCCTTGAACGACGATGACCTGCGTGATGTATTTCTGAACGCATCTGTGCGCGTACAGGGGCAGTTCGTGGACGCCTCCAATAGCGCGCTCTTAGTGGAACTTGACACAGGCGAAGGTCTGCGAGCCGTGTACAAGCCAGTGCGCGGAGCACGTCCGCTGCATGACTTCGATGCCGATACGTTGTCCCAGCGTGAAGTCATCGTCTACGAGTTGAGTGCGCGCAGCGGATTGCATTGTGTGCCACTGACAGTCTGGCGCGAGGACTTGCCTTTCGGGCCAGGTTCGCTGCAGTTGTTCATCGAACACGACGACACCGAGGCTGTCGATATCGTCGCCTTAGCCGGTGAGCCGAACGTTGAAGTCGCCGGGCCCAGCGTCGAAGTGCAACCAGTGACCGCACCCGAGGGATGGCTGGTCTCGGTGCAAGGGGAGGACGAGTCGGGGGCGCCCGTGGCACTCATTCATCGCGACCATCCGACGCTGCGAACGATTGCCGTCTTTGATGCGGTAATCAACAATGCTGATCGCAAAGCGGGGCACTTGTTGCATGACAGCGGTCGATGGTGGGCCATTGACAATGGTCTGTCATTGCACGAGCAACATAAATTGCGTACGGTTTTCTGGGGCTGGGCTGGCGATTCGCTTACTGTCGAGGAACGCTCCTGGCTGCAGTTCCTGGTTGGCGATGTACTGCCTGACGTCGCAGGGCAGTTGCCAGGTTTGACTGCGGAAGAATGGCGAGCAGCGAGCGATCGAGTAGCGAAGGTTCTGCAGGTTGATTGCATGCCTCAGCCTGACCCACGGCGACGTAGCATCCCCTGGCCGGTGTTCTAGGGTGTCACCGTGAGGACCTGGAATTCGCCCGAGGTCCCGGCATTGCCACCGGCGCAACCTTCGGATGTCCTGCTCCATGACTCCTCGAGCAAGCAACTAGTCGCGGTTGGCGAGCGCGGTCAGGGGCGGCTTTACGTCTGTGGCATCACCCCGTACGACGCAACGCACCTCGGCCACGCTGCAACGTATCTTGCTTTTGACATCCTCAATCGGGTGTGGCGAGACGCGGGTGTCACGGTCACGTTCGTACAAAATGTGACCGATATCGATGATCCGTTGCTGGAAAGAGCCGCGCAGACTGGCGCTGACTGGGTGGCCTTAGCCGAACGCGAGACTGATCTATTCCGCACCGATATGGCAGCGCTTCGAGTGATTCCACCGAGCCACTATGACTCGGCAGTTGAGGCCATTCCAGATGCGGTGAATTTAATCGGCAGATTGCCGGATGAACAGAAGTACACGATTGCCAACGACTTGTATTTCACATCAGACCGAGTCGGACAGATGTGCGGCTTCCGTGTTGAGGACATGCATGCGTTGTTTGCGCAACGAGGTGGCAACCCACATCTACCCGGCAAGCGCACGCCTCTGGACTCGTTGCTGTGGCAAGCAGCGGTGCCACATGAACCTTCTTGGGCGAGTGTGCTTGGGGCCGGTAGGCCCGGATGGCATATCGAGTGCGTTGCGATCGCGATGCGCTATTTCGAGTTGCCGTTTGATGTACAGGGCGGCGGCAGTGACCTGGTGTTCCCGCACCACGATATGTGCAACGCGTTGGCACTAGCCGCCACTGGACGTCCGCTGGCCAAGGTGTTCGCACACGCTGGGATGATCGGGTACGAAGGCGAAAAGATGAGCAAGAGCCGCGGCAACCTGGTGCTGGTGTCCGCGCTTCGAGAGCAGGGCACTGATATGTCGGCCCTGCGGTTGGCGCTGTTGTCCGAGCACTATCGAGTAGACCGCGAGTGGCATGACGGTCTCCTGTCTATAGCGCAGGAGAGATTGACTCGCTGGCGACGAGCGCGGGAATGTGACGGGCGAGGGTTGCTGCCTGAGATCCGGGCAGCCCTGCGCCAGGACTTGGACACCCCGGGCGCGTGTGCGCTGATCGATCAGGCTGCGCAAGATGTGACACCGGCCGACACCAGCGCCGACGCGGTGCCGTTGTGGCAAATCGTCGACGCGCTCCTAGGCATCAAGATTTAGCCGCGCCACGGCCAGGCACTCGTACCTATGCGCCAGGTTGCTCCAGGTGACCCCCGAAAGCGTGACGCATAGCGCTGAGGACTTTGTTCGCCATCTCGTCGTTGTCGCGGGAGGCAAATCGCGAGAACAGTGACGCTGCCAGCACCGGAGCGGGTACGCCGATGTCGACCGCAGCGTCCACTGTCCAACGGCCCTCACCTGAGTCACTAACGCGACCTTGGAATCCGGACAAACTCGGATCTGTGTGTAGGGCCGCTGCGGTGAGATCAAGCAGCCAGGATGACACCACACTGCCACGGCGCCAGACCTCGGTGATAGCTGCGAGGTCAAACTCATACTGGTAGTGCTTGGGCTGTGCTAGCGGCGCAGTCTCTGCATCTGCCGAGCGTGCAACAGTCCCAGCATTTGCATTCGCCAGAATATTCAAACCTTCGGCGTAAGCAGCCATCGCGCCGTACTCGATGCCATTGTGAATCATCTTGACGAAATGACCCGCTCCGCTTGGTCCGCAGTGCAGCCACCCGCGTTCGGCATCGCTGATGGGCCCTGCCGTCGAGGTCCGCGGAGCCGCCTCAACACCCGGGCTCAGCGCATTCCAAATCCGTTCAAGCCGACGCACTGGCTCCTGTGGTCCACCAATCATCAGACAGAAGCCTCGTTCGCGACCCCAGACTCCACCGGAAGTACCAACGTCAAGGAAGTGGATACCAGCGGCTGCGAGTTTGTCGGACCAGGCGATTGCCTCGACGTAACGTGAATTGCCACCGTCGATGATGATGTCATCAGCCGCGAGCAACGATGAGAGCTCGGTGATAACCGAATGCGTGATGTCACCCGCGGGCACCATGACCCAGACTGCCCGCGGTGTGGGCAGTGCCTCGATCAGGTCCTTGATGCTGGCAAAACCGACTGCGCCTTCCGCCACCAAGGCGGCCACGGCCGCTTGGTCGACGTCCGTGACCGATACGGGGACTGCCGCCGCCCGTAAGCGCCGAACGATTCCGGCGCCCATGCGTCCGGCACCAACGACAGCGAGATTGACCGAATCGGGCATCGCAACAATCCTCTCAACTGTGACCCTTCACGCCTAGGCTTGCCGAGCCTAGTGCGCTGACGCTGCAATCTTCGGTACGGCGTGGCGTCACCGGGCAGGTGCTGTTGCCTACGCAGACGACAGCGACCACACATTCGACGACTGTTTGCAGGAGGCATCGCGATGCGCGGGGTGGGAAGCGCCGTCTGGCGGCAACTGCAGGATCACGCGCAGGACATGGGGGCGCAGCACCTTCGCGACATCAGCCGTACCCCAGCGCGCAGGGCGGATGAATTTTGCGTCTCGGCGGCCGGGCTGCATTTGGATTACAGCCGGCAACGGGTGGGAGCCGACACACTTGCGCTGCTTGAGAAGTTGGCAGAAGTAAGCGGGATTGAGCAAGCGCGTGAGCGCATGTTCACCGGAGAAATCGTGAACACCACGGAGCAACGTGCTGTCTTGCATACTGCACTTCGCGCCCAAGCAGACGCTGATATCCGCGTCCAAGGTCACAATGTCGTGCCGGATGTGCACACAGTCCTAGAGCGGATGCGAACATTCGCAACTGCTGTCCACACCGGCACATACGTGAGCAGCACCGGTCAGATGTTCACGGACGTCGTGAACATCGGCATCGGGGGCAGCGACCTCGGACCAGTCATGGTGAGTGGAGCACTGCGGGCCCACGCATCAACCTCGCTGCGCGCCCACTTCATCAGCAATGTCGACCCCACCGATGCGTTCGAAGTCTTGAGTGCCCTGGACCCGCGGACAACTCTTGTGCTGATTGCTTCGAAGACGTTCACGACTGCGGAGACCATGGCTAACGCCGAACAAGTTCGTACGTGGCTCATCCGCGGGTTGCCACATGGTGCCGATGCCTCAGTCCACTTGGTTGCGCTGTCCACCGCCGTGGACCAGGCGGCCGCAATGGGCATTCCCAGCGAACGAGTATTCGGTTTCTGGGACTGGGTCGGCGGCCGCTATAGCGTCGCTTCTGCCATTGGGCTGTCCGTGATGCTGGCCGTGGGGTGCGAAGCATTCGATGGCCTGCTGGCCGGGATGCGGGACATGGATCAGCACTTCCGGTCGGCAACTGGTCGCGAGAATCTGCCGCTCATGCTTGGGCTGCTTGGGGTGTGGAACCGAAACTTCCTCAATATTCCGACTCTTGCAGTTCTGCCATATGAGCAGTATCTACACAGGTTTCCCGCATACCTGCAGCAGTTGACGATGGAGAGCAATGGCAAGAACGTGACCAGCGACGGTGCTGCAGTCGGTGTTCAGACAGCTCCGGTGCTGTGGGGTGAACCTGGCACGAATGGCCAGCACTCATTTCATCAGTTGATCCATCAGGGCACAGAGGAAATCGCCGCCGACATCATCGTGTTTGCGACCAGCGCACACGATGTCAACGACCAGCACACGACACTCGTGGCAAACGCTTTAGCGCAGGCCGAGGTTATGGCCTACGGGCGAACAGCGCAGCAGTTGCGTGATGCTGGCGTACCCGAAACTTTGGTCACCCACAAACTCATGCCTGGAAATCGCCCCTGCACACTGTTGTCGGCGGAACTGCTGACTCCCCACACTCTGGGCGCGCTGATCGCTGCTTATGAGCACGCGGTCTTCACCCAGGCCACGGTGTGGGGTATCAATGCGTTTGACCAGTGGGGAGTGGAGTACGGCAAGGAGGTGGCGACGTCGCTGGTGCCGGTACTACTCGGCGAGGCTGACGGTGCGAACCTGGACCCGTTGACTTATGCCAGTGCGGCTAGGTTGAAGCGCACCCGAGGTTAAGTCTGCTCGCCCCGGCGTCTTAGATAACGTTCAAACTCCTTCGCAATGGCATCTCCGGTTGCCTGCATCGACGAATCATCATCGTGTTGGGCCTCCAGCCCACGGATGTAGTCGGCTAACTCCTCGTCTTCGGACGCAAGCTCATCGCAACGCCGTTGCCAGGCGCGAGACTGCTCGAGGAAATCTCCAACATCAATACTCGTCTCCAGCACATCTTCCAATGCGTTCAACAGCGCAACGACCGCCTTTGGGCTCGGAGCGTGGGAGATGTAGTGCGGCAGACCCGCCCACAGCGACGTCACATCTAGACCGACCGCAGCGAATGCAACGGAAAGCACCCCCACGATGCCCGTTGGACCCTCGTAGGTCGAGGGCGTGAATCCTGTACGCGCAGCCAGTTCAGAGTTGGTCGAGGACCCATAGACAGGCGTAGGACGTGTGTGCGGGACGTCTTCGAGCATGGAGCCCAAGAAGATGACGGCTGTCGGCCTCAGCGCAAGCAGGTCGCGCGCGAGGTCGTCAGCGAATTGTTGCCATCGGTAGTTGGGCTCGTCGGCATCGATGAGGATGAGGTTGCGTTCGTGGAGTCTGCCCGTGCGAATTCGTACCGTTGGCCACTCGATGGCGCGTTCACCCTGCTCGTTGGTGAGGATATGTGGGCGGATTTGTTGGTAGTCGATGAAATCACTCAGGTCAAGCTCGAGTAAATCGCTGGCGCGTGACAGTTCCGCTACGTGCTCAAGCGCGTCACTAGCTGCGTCGCCGGCGTCATTCCAGCCACAAAAGGCGATGATGACCGCTGCATCTGGCAGATGTGGCCACTGCACTGCTGCTCTCACGCGAGAACCCTACGGGTCGCCTACGCTGCGACGCCATGGACAACCTGCCTGGGCAGCGACAGCGGTCGGC
Organism: uncultured Bifidobacteriaceae bacterium; assembly: GCA_964343545.1. Lineage (GTDB taxonomy): Bacteria > Actinomycetota > Actinomycetes > S36-B12 > UBA5976 > RFTO01. The sequence goes on from CAYFKX010000053.1 coordinate 6,337, forward strand.
TTCAGACTTCGCAGTGGCTTTCGACATGGATGGCCTGTTGGTCGACACTGAACCGGTCTGGTGGCGGGCCGAGCGAGAAGTAGCTGAGAGCCTCGGCGGGCGCTGGACTGATGCTGACTCTGTCAACTGCGTCGGGGGACCGATGGAGAAGGTTGCGGACATCATCATTGCCAGTGCCGGTCAAGGCGAGCGCCAACGCATCATCGACGATGTGATTGCCCGTGTGGCAGAACTGCTTCGCGACTTCCCTGCTCAATGGTTGCCAGGGGCGCGCGAGTTACTGTCAGAACTGTCTGACTTGGCCGTACCCGTTGCCTTAGTTAGTGCCTCTCCGCGCAAGGTCATGTCGGCGGTGCTTGATGCGCTTGGCACCGACGCACAACGCTTCTCATTCACAGTGTCCGCAGATGACGTGCCAGAAACCAAGCCGCACCCGGCGCCGTACTTGCTGGCGGCCGCTCAATTCGGTGTGGCCCCTGAACATCTTGTGGTCTTCGAAGATTCACCAACTGGAATCCATTCGGCAGTGGCTAGCGGGGCGGTGGTGTTCGCCGTTCCGCACACCGGCCACGCGCAGATGCCTGCGGGGGTGCGGGTCCTGCGCTCTTTGACGGAGGCTTCGTACGAGGTCATCGAGGCAGCAGTCAGGCATCCCGACGTCATCGCTCCTTAACAGCGACACGCCAGCGACAGGTCGCTACGGGATCGGGATCCGTCTCAGCGAGCTGCCTGCGGCAGCGCAGGCATGACCCCGTCATGCGCGGGACACAGGGGCTTGAAATTGCACCATGAGCACAGAGTTGACGGTCTGGGCCTGAATTCACCGGCGCGATGGGCTGACTTGATCGCGTCCCACAACG
>CAYFKX010000054.1:0-7058 GCA_964343545.1 uncultured Bifidobacteriaceae bacterium
CGTACAACAGTTCTAGAAGGGCGGCATTTCGCAGATCGGTCGGCGAGGGATCAGGCACCGCGACCGCATCGAGTAACGCCAGCACATCATCAACGGCTAGCGCGTGCGGCAGTTGTCGACTCGGCGCTGCGACAGTGACATCAGCCCACGGGTCGATATCACAATGACCCTCAAGAACAAGCCATCGATGCAGCCCTCGGATACTGCTGATGTGGCGTTGGCGGCTGCGCGCTGCCAAGCCGGCGCCACCCGTCTCGGGCGCCTCAGCGAGCCAGCGAGCGTGCGCAATGGCCGCCGAGGCGTTGATTGCGCTGACGAACTCGATTCCCTGCCCCTGTACCCAGCACACGTATCTCTCGAGATCGCGTCGGTAGGCGTGGACCGTGTGGGGCGACAAGCCCTTCTCCAAGGTGACGTGTAGGAGGTAGCGGCTGATGGCGTCATGGACGCGCATGGTTTGCTGTTCCTGCAAGGCGGGCAAGGGCCCGCGCGTTCCTACGTTCCATGACCAACTACAAACTCACCCCAACGGGTTCACGCAGCCAAGACCAAAAGCGTCGGCGACGGCTTGGTAAGTGACCTGGCCGGCGTGAGTATTCAGACCCTTCGCCAGACTGTCGTCGTCACTGAGCGCGCGCCGCCAACCCTTGTTGGCAATGGCCACTGCATAGGGCAATGTGACGTTGGTCAGCGCATAGGTCGAGGTATAGGGGACGGCGCCGGGCATGTTGGCCACGCAGTAGAACAGTGAGTTGTGCACCTGATAAGTCGGCTCCGCGTGGGTAGTAGGTCTGGAGTCCTCAAAGCATCCACCTTGGTCAATGGAGATGTCCACCAACACACTGCCTGGCTTCATTCGGGACACCAACTCGTTGCTGACCAGTTTGGGCGCGGTCGCACCGGGCACGAGCACGGCGCCGATCACCATGTCCGCATCAATGACGGCCCGTTCAATCTCGTAGGCATTGCTTGCGATGGTCTGGCAGTGCCCTTGGTAAATCGCGTCCACAACGCGCAGTCGCGCCACATTTCGATCCAGCAGCAGGACTTCGGCTTGCATGCCGAGAGCGATAGCCGCGGCGTTAGTACCAGCCACCCCAGCTCCGAGCACGACAACTTTGCCGCCGTGGACCCCCGGAACCCCGCCGAGCAGGATGCCGCGCCCACCTTGGGCTCTGAGCAGGGCATGGGAGCCCACCTGAGGAGCGAGTCGGCCGGCAACCTCGGACATTGGAGCGAGCAAGGGCAACGAATGATCAGGCAGTTCGACGGTCTCATAGGCGATGGCTGTGCACCCCGCGGTCAGTAAGGCGTCGGTGCACTCTCGGCTGGCCGCGAGGTGGAGATACGTGAACAGAACATGCTCGGACTGCATCCGGTGGTACTCGGCAGGGATCGGCTCTTTGACCTTGAGAATCAGCTCACCCTGTGCCCAGGCATCATCGGCGCTCGGCACGATGGTGGCACCGGCGGCGGTGAACTCCTCGTCACTGATCGCCGAGCCGACACCAGCACCCTGTTCAATGAAAACTTCATGCCCATGCTGGCGCAACTCGTGGACGCCAGCCGGCGTCACGGCAACGCGATACTCATGGACCTTGATTTCCTTAGGCACGCCGATGCGCATGACTTATCCGTTCTTATGATCCGCTAGCGGAATACGAGTGACGCCACAGTAGACGACGCCTAGGCGTGCGACCGGAAAATCTCTGCGTGAAGCAGGACACATCCCTCACGAGATGTTAGGCGTCCACGCTGTCCTGCGTCGGTACTGAACCTGAGCCCGCGTCCCCGGAACGGCTGCGCCGACGCTGGCCGCCCCCTAGTCGCTTCCACCATGGTCGAGCACGGCCATCATCGCCATAGCCGTACCCATAGCCGTACCCATAGCCGTACCCATAGCCGTACCCATAGCCATAGCCATAGCGTCGACCGTAGCCGCCGCCGTAGCCATACTTGCCGTACCCACGCCCGCCCGGGCCTGGTACGAAGTTCACGATGGTGCCGATGATGTGTGCTGACACCTGGAGCAGCGACTCACGAGTTTTCGCGAGTTGCTCACGCGAGGTTCGACCATGACGGACAACAACCAATGCGCCATCAGCCAACGTGGACAAGATGGCGGCGTCCGTGACGGGCAGCAGCGGCGGAGAGTCGATGATGACGACGTCATATGTGTCGCGCAAGGTGCGAATCAATGCCCGCATGTGGTCCGAACCCAGCAACTCCGATGGGTTCGGCGGCACTTTGCCGGCGGGTACGAAATCAAAAAGCCCTTCGCGGAACGGCAGGATGACATCGTCAAGCAACCGCGCCCCGGCAAGGACATCGGAGATACCCACAGTTGAGTCGTTGCCGAGGTACTTAGCGAGTCTGGGCAAACGCAAGTCGGCTTCAAGCACGATGACTTTGGCCCCGTCCAACGCAAACGTGATGGCCAGGTTGGCGGCAGTCGTGGACTTACCTTCGCTCGGCGTACTGGAGGTGATGACGAAAACCTTCGGCGGATTGTCCACATCGACATAACGCAGGTTGGTGCGCAAAGACCGAAATGCCTCGGACGCGGTTGAGCGAGCGCTCAACGCGGCAAGCGGCGTGGACTTGCGCTCGTTGTCGAAGGGCACGATGCCGATTGGGGACGCCTGCATGATGTCCTCAATGGACTCGACGTCCTTGATCGTGGTATCCAAGGTTTCGCGCAAAATCACCAGACCCGCACCGGCAGCTAGGCCGAGCAGAAAACCAAGGGCGATATTCAATTTCGTGCGAGGCGACACTGGAAACTCGGGAATAACCGCTGGGGTTATGACCGAGACCGAGACCGCGCTGGCCTCCGCCAATCCCGTCTTGATCAACTCAATGCGCTCAATCTCCGACCCGAGGTTGCCGCACACGAGATTCGCCAGGTTGGCCGATTGCACCGGCACGATGTCCTTGGCGGTGACGTCGATGAGCACGGTGTCCAAGGGGTTGGTCGCAGAAATTGATCGTGCGAGGTCAGTGGCCGAGGTGTTCAGTTTCAATTGGGCGATGACAGGTTCTAAGACGTTCGGGCTCGCGACCACCTGGGTGTAGGAACGCACCCGTTGAGCAGCGAACTGCGCACCCTGCAGCACATTCTGACTCGTCGCATCCGTGCCACCCATAGCGACGAACAGCCGGCACGTGGCTTGGTAGACCGGGGTCTGGGCCATGGAGAAACCGGCAGCCGCACCGCTGCCCAAGAAGATGGCCACGAGCACCGTGATCCAGCCGCGTCGGAGCGCGGAGAGGTATTCGGCAACGGTCACAGTCGGGCTCCTGGCCTGGAGAATCGGGATGTGGGCTCGTTCGCGGGTAACCGCTCGCCCGGCAGCCACAACTGCGGACGCAGCGAAGCTACCTGACGCGTCTGGCCGATGGCGGTCCAGACGGGGTCAGATGATACCCGCGAGATCACTCCAGACCGCTTTGGCGCACCCGAAGCGCCGCCAGACAGATGCCAAGTTGCGCGATTGCGTTCACCACGGTGCCGGCCTGCACAGCCGCCAAAGCGGCCGTCAGGGGGAACCACCGTGCCAGCATGTGGCGTTCTTCTGGCTCTTGCGTTCCGATCATCTGACTGTCTTGCCGCGGATCCTGCGCCAAGAACAACGTGATCTGCTCATCGCTACCCCCGGGCGAGGTCGCGGCGGTCACCAAATGCTCCAGGCTGCTAGCAATGTGCCCGGTCTCCTCGAGTAACTCCCGGTGGGCGCACTGTTCCGCGGACTCCCCTGCAACATCACACAGCCCAGCAGGAAGCTCCCAGAGAAACTGCCCCACAGGGTGTCGGTACTGCCGTACCAGCAAAATCTCCGTTGCCGCCCCAATCCCGCGAAGCGCTACGACGCCGACGGCTCCAGGGTGGCGGACGACCTGCCGCTCAACAACTTCGCCATAGAAATCAAAGACATCGCGAGTCACACTGATGACTGGGCCTTGTAACACCGTGGTGCTCTGGGTGTCGAACTGTGCCGCAAAATCGGCAAGTGCCACGTCCGTCACTGCGCCGCCGCCACCACCGAAGACAGGGCAGCGGAGAAGTCATGCCCGCCGCGACGAGCAAGAGCCGCAGCAATCAGGCCTCGGAATAACGGATGGGCATGCGTCGGTCGGGACTTGAATTCGGGGTGAGCTTGAGTACCGACATAGAACGGATGGACGTCGCGTGGCAGCTCCACGAACTCCACCAGGCTGCCATCTGGGGACACGCCCGAGAACTGCAGCCCAGCAGCCACCAAACGTTCCCGGTACTCGTTGTTGACCTCGTAACGGTGTCGGTGGCGCTCCGATGCCACACTGCTTGCGTACAGCTCGCTCACCAGGCTGCCTGGGCTCAGGGCAGCGTCATAGGAGCCAAGTCGCATCGTGCCACCGAGGTCGCCGTCACCTGCGACGATTGACTCTTGCGTCGCCATCGTTGCGATGACCGGGTGATCACAGTCTGGGTCGAATTCGGCACTTGACGCACCTACCAGACCCGCGAGGTTACGAGCTGCCTCGATGACCATGCATTGAAGTCCCAGACACAGACCCAAAGTCGGCACCTGCTGGGTGCGGGCCCAGGTCAGTGCGCCCAGTTTGCCTTCAATGCCACGGATTCCGAATCCGCCAGGAACGCACACAGCGTCAACGCCGTGAAGCGCTTGCTCGGCGCCCTCCAAAGTTTCGCATTGGTCGCTGCCTACCCAACGCAAGACGACCCGCACGCGGTTATGGAATCCACCCGCGCGTAGTGCCTCACTCACAGACAAGTAGGCATCTGGTAGCTCCACGTACTTACCAACGAGCGCAACTTCGACTTCAGCCACGGGGCGGTGAACTCGTTCGAGCAAGTCGTCCCACACACTCCAGTCCACATCCACGGCGGGCAGTCGCAGTCGGTGCACCACGTAGTCATCCAGACCTTCTGCATGCAGAACCTTGGGAATGTCGTAAATCGAGGGTGCGTCCACGGCAGCGACGACTGCGTCGACGTCCACGTCACACATCAGAGCAATTTTGCGCTTGGTAGCCGCTGGCACGGTTCGATCTGCCCGCAGAACCAGCGCATCGGGCTGGATGCCGATGCTGCGCAGTGCCGCCACCGAGTGTTGAGTGGGCTTTGTCTTCAGCTCCCCTGCCGGAGCAATCCACGGCAACAGAGATATGTGCAGAAAAAAGCAGTGATCTCTGCCGATCTCATGGCGAACTTGCCGAGCAGCTTCCAAGAATGGCAGTGATTCAATGTCACCGACGGTACCCCCGATTTCCGTGATCACAACGTCCACGTCGAGGCCGTCCAGTGCCATCATCCGCGCTTTAATCTCGTTGGTCACATGCGGGATGACCTGCACAGTGTCGCCAAGGTACTCGCCACGACGCTCGCGGGCGATGACTCGTGAGTAGACCTGGCCGGTTGTGACATTCGCGGACGCGTCGAGTTCACGGTCAAGGAAGCGTTCGTAGTGCCCGATATCCAAATCGGTTTCGGCCCCATCGGCGGTTACGAAGACTTCTCCGTGTTGAAACGGGTTCATGGTGCCTGGATCCACATTGAGATACGGATCCAGCTTCTGCATAGTGACGCGCAGCCCGCGTGATGTCAGCAACCGACCTAGGCTGGAGGCCGTCAGGCCTTTGCCGAGAGAAGAGACCACTCCTCCGGTGACGAAGATATGACGGGTTCGATGAACCTGGGTCACGAGGACTCCCGTGGGGCTGATGTGCGACGGGGAGACCCGCCTGTCCACGGGGGTCAAAGATAACACTGGACTTCACGTGCCTTGATGTGCAACGCCCCGAACGAGCGGGTGTCACAGCTGCACGACGAGCGCGGAGGTCCTCACGGAACTGCCGTCGGCTGCAGGACCTCTGTCGATTCGACACTTTTTGCCTGCGCTTGCTAGCCCATCCCTCAGCTGCCGGTACTTCGACCGATCCCCACGGACTACGACCAGCCGAGTCCCAGGATGAGCATGCTCTGCCACACATTCAGCGACTTTGGACCGTGACCGCCCGGCCACCACGACCAATCTCGTTCCTGCTGCCAAATCAATGAAGGCATGCGCGTACTGCTGTCTGCCTTGGACATGCCCGCGGTCTATGACCAACGATGTCAGACGTGCCCGCATCCCTGGAGCCAACAGATACTCAGCACCGTAGGCACGGCCTGGATCGGATTCCACGTGCGTCACATCGCAGCCGGCCGCTACCAGTGCGGCAACGCTTCCGGCAGAACCGAACACCACAGCTCGGTCCTGCGGACCCAACATGGCCGTCAGTTCCCGTGCTGTACTCACCGGAACCGGAAGTTGACGGGCGCCTTGTTCACGGTCCAAACGCATCGTCCAGTAGTGACGCGCGTCAGCCGGCTTTGCCGTGACGAGCAAGTAAACCCAATCACGCGCCCTGGCCAGGTACCGCTTCATGGACACGCATAGTAGTGCGCGGCGATGGCATCACTCACGGTTCAGTTCCGATGGTTCCTTGTGCCGCATGCAGCATTTCGGTGGCGAGAGCCCGAGCCCCCGCGAGCCCGTCGCGCTCACCAAGCATTCGGGCGATTTCTTCTCCGCGTTGCGATTGCGGCACGTTCTCGGCTGTGGCGGTGCCGTCAACACGACGAAGCACCACATGGGACTGTGCATACACGGCCACCTGCGGCAAGTGCGTGACCAAAATCACTTGCGTGTGTGTAGCCAATCGCGCCAGGGCTTGGCCGACTGCGTGCGCCGTCACCCCACCCACGCCAGCGTCAATTTCATCGAAAACGATGCAGCCCACCGGTTCAGTCGCGCCCAGCACCGACTCCACGGCCAGGGCTACTCGGCTCATCTCACCGCCAGAGGCACCGCGTCCCAGATTCACACTGCGCTCGCCGTCCGCAGTGACAAGTTCGAATGAGATTGAATCCATTCCAAGGCGATGAGCGTCTGCAGGGACCACTCGAATAACAAATGTCATGTGCGATAACCCAAGGACAGCGAATTGCTCGTTCACACCATGAGCGAGTTGCGCCGCCGACTCTTCCCGCGCAAGTCGAGCGCGCAGTGACT
>CAYFKX010000055.1:0-6998 GCA_964343545.1 uncultured Bifidobacteriaceae bacterium
GTGCGTGTAGTCGCGAACCCCTCGGGCCGAACCCCCGATGCGCTGAACGCTGCCATCGCCGCCAGTTCGTATCCCGTTGTGGTCAGGGTCGATGCGCACAGTGAGCTCCCTGAGGGCTACATCGCGACGGCCGTGGAGACGTTGGAGCGCACAGGTGCGGACAACGTCGGTGGCGTCATGTGGCCAGTGGGTCGCACGCCATTCGAGGTCGCCGTCGCGCTCGCCATGACCAGCCCCGTGGGTGTGGGCGCGGCCGCCTATCACACCGGCGGAGATGAAGGGCCAAGTGAGTCGGTCTACCTCGGAGCATTCCGGCGCAGCGCACTGCAGCGGGTCGGCGGATACGACCCGCGGTTCACACGAGCGCAGGACTGGGAGATGAACCACCGGATCATCGAGTCTGGCGGGTTGGTGTGGTTCACCCCAGCTTTACGAGTGATCTACCGGCCGCGACCAACCCTGCGTGCCCTGAGTCGGCAGTACTTTCAGTATGGGCAGTGGCGTCGAGTGGTCATGCGTCAGCACGGGCGCACCCGGTTTCGCCCGTCGGCATTGCGCTATCTCGCACCGCCAGCTCTGGTGCTAGGAGTGTGCGCGGCAGCTGTCCTTGCTTCGGTGTCCGCACTGTTGCCGACACCGCTACAGCCATTCGCAGAGTCTGCGCTCGTGTTCCCCGCTGCTTATGCGCTGGCTATCACTGCCGCCGCCGCTGTGATCGGTCGCCGCGCAGTTGGTCAGTCGCTGATGTGGCTGCCGTTAGTCATCGCAACCATGCACGTGAGTTGGGGATGTGGCTTCATCCGCGGCGCGCGACTACCTCGTTGACACGCAGATTTGGTCCTCAGCGGTGACACCTTGCTGAGCGGCTTCGCCTGGTGTCGGCTTCCTGCTGACTGAGACCTTCTTGGCCGTCAACCCCTCGGGTCCGACCGTTAACACAATCTTCTTACCCATGGTCTTGTCCAACACCGGCGTGAGCCCAGTGGCGGCGGCGATTGTCTTAACCGAATCCTCGCGACCCTTGCCGTAGACGAGCGTCGACTTCTTCGCTGGCTGCTTGTCGCCGACGACCTTTGTCACAACGTAGCCCAGCTCGCGCAGTCGGCTCGCAAGTTCTTGGCCACGTCCTTCGGTGCCGGATCCGTTGTGCACGGAGAGTCTGACACCTGATGCAGGAATTGTGATGACAGTCTTCGGCGTGCGCTTCGGCCACTCGGTGTCGTTCTTCAACGCAAACCACAATTGCTTGGACTTCCCAGGAATCCACTCAAGCCGGTTGCGGTCGGTCGGGTAGGGCCGCACAGGCACAGAGATGAACCGCACGTCGGCGGGGCGAATCTTGCGCATGCTCAGGGCCAGGTCGCGTATCGCGTCCCGCTTTCCCAAACCGGAGTCCGTGCGCAGGCTGTCTGCGACCGCGCTGACCACTTGCACTAGACGCACGGGGTTGGTCAAAGTCTGCGTGCTGCGCAGTTTGCGTACCAGTGACCCTAAGAACAGTTGCTGGCGCTTAATCCGTGACAGATCTGAGCCGTCACCGATGCCCTCGCGGGCGCGCACCCACCCCAATGCCTGGAAGCCATTGAGCACCTGATTGCCAGCAGGCAACTTCAGTTTCGCCTTTGGTGCATTGACCGGGTCCTTGAGGCACACGGGCACACCGCCGACGGCATCGACCACGTCCATGAACCCATTGAAGTTCACCTCGACGAAGTGATCGATGTACAACCCAGTCAGGCTCTCCACAGTCTTCACAGTGCATGCCGGTCCACCGATGCGGTAGGCCTGATTGAACATCTGCAACTTCGGCTCAGACATAGTGCCGGTGCCGCGGTCGCACGCGGGAATCATGACCAGCGCATCGCGTTGGATGCTCACAGCTTGCGCACGTTTGCGACCATCAAACACGTGGACCAAAATCGTTGTGTCCGACAAGTTGCCGCCACTGCCAGTGAGTCGCTGGTCTTGGCCCTGTCGAGTGTCAGTTCCCATCACCAAGATGTTCAGCGGCCCGGTTGGCCCGGTGTAGTCCATCGCGTTCGGACGATTGCCGAGGGACTTTGTGATGTCGAGGGTTTGGATGCCTTCAACCTTGCCCAGGATGAACGAGTACGCGCCGCCGACGACTGTCAGCAAGAGTGAGAGCGCCGCCAGGAAGGCGAGTAGCCGATGGCGCCGCGGTCGGTCTGGCTTCAACGGCATGAGCGCTCCTGGTCGGAAGTCTGTGCAGGCATCGATGGCGAACCTGGTCCTGGGTTGGCGGGCACCTCGATTGTCGCACGCAGCCTACGGTGCGCCACGCCGCCGATTGAGGTTTGCCCACGCGGTTCAAGCCCAACATCCGTGTCACCATTGGACACCGTCCGCTGGTGACTGCCGTGGGCGTGAGGGAAGGATGCGAAGTCCGCGTGCGCCGAGGGACAGCACTGACGACGGCCGGGCTGGTTCTGCTCGGTCTGATTGGTGTGCCTAGCGCGGTGCAGCGGCTCGTACACAAGCCGGTCACCCCGAGCATTCAGCGGCTGACTTTCGATGCGCTCGATACCAAGCGCAGTTCCGCTGCCTTGCAGCAGCATGGGCCGCTGGCATCTGCTCCAGCCCATGACCAGCACCTGCACGCCCAGTCTCCTGAGCTGCAGTTGGCGGCACGTCTGACTCGCCCCGACACTGAGAAGTTCGGATTGGTGGCGGTGACGTGGCGAGGAGACGCACATGGCGCGCAAGTGGAACTGCGGGTGCGTGAGCCGCACGGGTGGCAGCCATGGCAGACCGTGGGGGTGCGCGCGGATGCCCCAGATGCGGGCAGCCCTGATGAGCAGCACAGCGCTGGCCGGTGGGGGACTGACCCAGTCATCACCTCCGGGAGCAGCATCGGGGTTCAGGCACGGGTGTGGACTGCGGACGGCGTTCGACCTGCGGCATTAGACCTTGTGCTCATTGACGGGCGTGCCACTGCCGCCGACGCGCAAGCAGTCGGGGCAGCTGTCGGGGGGCTCGCGGCAACGGCCGCGTACGCAGCCTCCACTCAGCCGAGCATCGTGTCTCGCGCCGACTGGGGTGCAGATGAGTCCCTTCGCACTGGTGAGCCAAGGTACGCAGCGACGGTGAAGATGGCATTCGTCCACCACACAGTGACGTCTTCAACCTATTCGCGTGCACAAGGACCGGCACAAGTGCGCGCGGTCTACGCGTACGACACGTTGGGCCTGGGCATCAGCGATCTTGGCTACAACTTCATGGTCGACCGATACGGGACGATCTACGAAGGTCGCGCCGGCGGCATCGAACGGGCAGTCGTGGGGGCGCATACTGCAGGTTTCAACAAGGAATCGTTTGCGGTTGCGGTGCTGGGGGACCTGCACAACGTTCGCCCTGGTACCGCTGAACTTGCCCGAATTGTCAACGCCGTTGGAACAGTTGCGGGCTGGAAGTTAGGGCTCTTTCACCGCGACCCGATGGCGCCGGTGTCACTGACGTCCGATGGCAAATACGGCACGAGTCGGTACGACGCTGGCGAAGTGGCGACGATGCCGTACTCACTGGTCGGCCATGGCGACATCGGGCAGACCGCTTGCCCTGGCAAGTACCTACGCACGCAACTCGGGCTCATCCGTGACGTCGCTCGCAAGTACCAAGGCACGATGATTTGGACGCCTGCAGCAGCCGCAGTGGCCTGGCCCTGGCGGCCGGCGCCTGCGACTGCGCAGTCAGGCACTGCTGTCACTGCGACGGTATCCGAGTCGATGGCGTTGACCATGACGGTGACGTCTGCGTGCGCAAGCGAGCCAGTGCGCACGATCGGGCCGTTGAACGTGCCCGGCGGTGACGTGACCGTGAGGTGGGATGGCTTCGACGACGCAGGGCAGCCAGTGCCACCAGGTCGTTACTTCATTGAAGTTAGTGCTGTTGCGGACAGTGGCGCGGTGCCGATGCCTGCGGTCGTCGCTGTCGACATCGACCCGGTTGTCGGGGCCCCTCGCGGCCCATGTGACCAGGTGTGGCGGTACGCCCCGTCGAGTTCGGTGGCAGAGGCGGTGCTTGAGGCAAACGCGGATATCGCGAGCACGTCGACTGCAGTGATTGCTGGCAGCGACTCCGCGGATTTACCTGAGGCCGTCGTCGCGGCCGTCTTGTCCAGGCGTCTCAAGGCAGTGTTCGCGCTGGTTCCGCCTAGTGGGCTGTCCGCCCGCGTGGTCGATCACCTCAAAACTCGAGGAATCACCCGCGCACTCATCGTCGCACGCAATGGCAGGCTGCCTGGCTTACCCGGCGCGCTGTCAAATGCCGGCATCACCGATGTCACAAGCATCGCGGGGGACTCGCCTGCGTCAGTGTCCCTCGCGGCGATGACTCGCGGGTGGCCAAAATCCACCACTGCGGTGGTGGTTCCTGCGAAAGCATCCGGTGGGGTGTTAGCCACGGCCGGTGCCTACGCCTCAGCCCGACGATGGCCACTACTGATCGCTCCCACCGCGGTCGCTCAGCCGACGAACACCGCAGCGCCAACAGCGGCGACCTCTAGCCCCAGTAATGCAAGTACGACGTCGCCTTCGTCTACTGCGACGGCAAGCCAATCAGCAAGTGCCAGCCCGTCGTCAGCGACGACTTTGGCAAGCGCGTGGCCAGCCAGTGCAGGGGTTGCGATGCACGGCACGCTTCTCATTGGTACCGATGCCACGACCGACCCGTTAGCAGGCTGGGGATGGCCGGCATTAGTGCGCATCAAAGGTCGGACTTCAGCGACGGTCGCCCTGGCAACATCCAAGAAGTTCAGCAAGCCGACTCGGGTGATGGTGACCACAGACGGGTCAGCTGCCAAGGGGTACGCGGTGCTCGCCGCGCTGGTCGCTCGGCCCACGTTGGTCGTCTCATCATCGGTGACCACCGGTATGTCGTCGTGGCTGAACGCGACTGCGTCAGTAACCGAGGTTTCGTTACTCGGTCCACGCACCGCAGTGGCCGCGGAGGTAGTCCCAGCTTTCGTCGCGGCTTTGGACCACACCCCTGATCCAACTGGATCGCCGTCGGATAGCGCATCGGCAAGTCCGTCAGAAAGCACCACGAGTTCGGGTATCCCGTCGGCGTTCGTCTTCCGGGGAGCGGGCTTTGGACACGGCATCGGGATGCCGCAATACGGTGCCCAAGCACAAGCACTGAGCGGGCGAACTGCGCGCGAAATTGTTGAGTACTACTACACCGGGGCAAAGGTGAAGGCACTTGATGACAGTGCAGACATCCGCGTGAACGTGCTGCATCAGAAGTCAAGCGTCACCTTCCGAGTGCGCGGCGTAGACAGCAGTCCAGACCGGCCGAGTAACGACCCGCTCGCTATCGCGGACATCACCACTTCTTCGTCATTCCGCTCGAGCGCAGGAGACACGTTCACTGCTGCAGCGTTGACATCGGCCAGTGGCCCACGCCTGCGACTGCAGCGCACCGATGCTCAAGGGCGCACCACCACACTCGGCAACTTTCAACGGGTGACGGTGCGCTGGGGCGGCACCCGCGATCCTGGCCTTGCGCCAAGCTCGCCCGCGTACATCGATATCGCTGGTCCTGATGAGGGAGTCGGCGATGGCTACGGTCGCTACCGATACGGCAGCATGACCATTTCTGCAGTGGCCTTCACCGAGGCCGGCAAGAGCAAAGTCGGGCTCGAAGCGGTGAACCAGGTGCGAGTCCACGACGAGTATCTGCGCGGTATCGGTGAGGTGCCGGCAAGTTGGAACCCAGCGGCCCTGCAAGCGCAGGTGATTGCTTCGCGCGGATACGCGCTGTCCGCGCTGCGTGGGGGGATTCGCAGCGGCTGCGACTGCCATCTTTATGACAGCGATCAGTCGCAGATATTCGCCGGCTGGGTGCGAGAAGTGGGCTTCTCATCGAGTAGTGCTCTGCTGCCGGCGGCGACATCGACGAGTTCGCCGACCACTAGCCCAACAGCGACCGCGAGTGCCACCGCCAGCGTGAGCCCTTCTGCGTCGGGTTCAACATCGACGACTGCGACCGCAACTGCCAGCACCAGCCCATCGCCGTCTGCAACCAAGGAACTGCCACTGCCGAGCAACGCGATGGGCAAACGTTGGGCACAAGCCGTTCTTGCAACTTCGCCAACACTGACCAAAGGACTGACCGCGACGGTGGCCGGTAAAGCCATCGCCTCGTACTTCTACTCAGCATCAGCAGGCCGCACCGAAAACAGCGAGGACATTTGGACTGCGCGGCTGTCATGGGCGCGCAGTGTGGACGATCCTTGGAGTGTCAACGCTGACGTCGTGCCCGAACGCATCCGCGATTGGCAGGTCACTCTCAGTCAGCAGCAGGTTGCTGACTTCTTCAAACTGAAGAACATTGTGGCCATCAGTGTTGTGGATCGCACTCCTGGTGGCGCGGTTATTACTCTCAAAGCAGTCGCGGCCGCAGGCACATCTGCGACGGCAAGCGCGGTGACGTTGCGCAAGCAGTACGGCCTTAAGTCCCGATGGATCAACGCGGTCACACCATTTGGTTCATCAACCTCGAGCAGCCCCAGCCCAACAAAGTCACCGACCAACTCAAGTTCACCGACTCCTTCTGATTTAGTCACAAGTTCGCCGACTGTGTCGGCATCGACGACCGCCACCGTGGCGCCACCAGCTGCGGTGACCATCACCAGTGTGTCCTCCTCGACGTTAACCCAGGGGCAGGCCATCACCGTGAAGGGACGCGTGACTGGTCGTGTGTCGCGAGGTCAAGTCAGCGTGTGGCACAAGCGATCGCGTACCTGGGTGAAGACCCGGACATCGGCGAGGGTGGACCGGGGATGGTGGCGGGTCAGCTTCGTGCCATCGGCCGGAACGAACGTGTACCAAGTCCGCGGTGACGGTGCGCTGGCAAAGACGCTGCGAAACAGCCGGCAGATTCGCGTGGTCGTGACCGCACCGAAGCCAACTGTGTCCGTTACCGCGCCGTCAGCGGTAAAGACCAAGGCTGCATTCACCATCACCGGCCAGGTGCGCACC
>CAYFKX010000056.1:0-6974 GCA_964343545.1 uncultured Bifidobacteriaceae bacterium
CCCACGACGTCCTCATCACCGTGGGCATCTACGCACTCAGCGGCTTCGAGGTCACTCCGGCCACAGTCATCGGTGTGCTGACCATCCTCGGTTTCTCGCTCTACGACACCGTGGTGGTGTTCGACAAGGTGCGCGAGAACACCGTCGGCATCACCTCTCAGAGTCGCCAGACCTACTCTGAGGCGGCCAACCTCGCGCTGAACCAGACCCTGGTGCGTTCCATCAACACCAGTGTGGTGGCGTTGCTGCCCGTCGCGAGCATTCTCGTCATCGGAGTGGGCTTCCTGGGCGCTGGAACCCTGAAGGATCTTGCGTTGGCTCTGTTCATCGGAACCTTGGCAGGCACTTACTCCTCAATCTTCGTCGCAACCCCGTTCCTGGCGCAGATTCGTGAAGGGGACCCAGCCATGGTTGCCTTGGCCAAGCGCGTGGCAGCACGTCGCGCGAACCGCGACGCTGAGCCTGCCGCCGCTTTGGACAAGGGAACGACTGTCACTGCTGAAGGTGTGCCGGTGCGTCAGGTCGGTGGCCGCCAGCAGCCCAAGCGCAACACCCCACGTCGTAAACGCTGACCACGAGTCAGCCTGACCTCGGCCCGCGTTCCGTCCCATCGGTCGCGGGCCGTTGTCGTTGTGTGCCTGCGTAGACTGTGGACACGAACGCACATGAAGGTGGGCAGTTCACGATGACCGAAAGCGCCGTATCCGCAGCCGCGAAGCGGTTGCCACTGCGGCGCGCGACGGCAGTCACATCGGATCTTGACGCTGTCGTGAAGTCGCTCAAGGTGTATCACCCGCGCTCTGATTTGAAGTTGCTTTATCAGGCCTATGAGACCGCGAACTCCTTGCACAGCGGGCAGAACCGACGCAGCGGCGAGCCCTACATCACCCACCCGGTTGCTGTCGCGGAGATTCTGGCCGACCTGGGCATGACCGTGCCGACGCTGGCCGCGGCACTGTTGCACGACACTGTTGAAGACTGCGGGTACGCACTCGAAGAACTACGGGCGGACTTCGGTGACGAAGTGGCTCGATTGGTTGACGGCGTGACCAAACTCGACCGCGTCAAGTATGGGCAGGCATCCACTGCCGAGACGGTGCGCAAGATGGTCGTGGCGATGGCCAAGGACATCCGGGTGCTGGTCATCAAGCTGGCCGATCGGCTGCACAACATGCGCACGCTGTCGTTCATGCCTGCCGACAAGCAACAGAAGAAGGCGCGCGAGACGCTTGAGATCTATGCCCCCTTGGCACACCGACTCGGCATGAACACCCTGAAGTGGGAGTTGGAAGATCTTGCGTTCGCCACGCTCGAGCCGAAGGTTTTTGAGGAGGTGGCGCGGTTAGTCGGGCAGTACGCGCCGGCCCGCGACCAGTACCTCACCTCACTCATCGAGGGAGTCGAAAACTCGCTGCGCGACGCACGCATCAAAGCCACGGTCACTGGGCGACCGAAGCACATTTACTCCGTCTACCAGAAAATGCGGGTCAAGGGTCGAGACCTCGACGACATTCACGACCTCGTCGGTCTGCGCATCCTGGTGGAGAGTGTCCGCGACTGCTACGGCGTGCTCGGCGTCATCCACTCGCAGTGGAACCCCATGCCAGGTCGCTTCAAGGACTACGTCGCAATGCCCAAGTTCACGATGTATCAGTCACTGCACACCACGGTCATGGGGCCAGAGGGCAAGCCGGTCGAGATTCAGATTCGCACTTTCGACATGCATCGAACTGCAGAGTTCGGTGTCGCTGCCCACTGGCGTTACAAGCAGACGTCGGTCGGCGGCAAGCAGGTGGACGATTTCTCGTGGCTGCGGCAATTGCTGGACTGGCAGCGTGAGACCGAGGATCCGGATGAGTTCCTCGATGCCCTGCGCTACGAGCTCGGCAGTGGCGAGGTTTATGTCTTCACGCCGAAGGGCGATGTGCTGGCTTTGCCCGCTGGCTCCACGCCGGTGGACTTCGCCTTCGCCGTGCACACTGAAGTGGGGTACCGCTGCGTTGGCGCTCGCGTCAACGGCAAACTCGCGCCGCTTGAGTCCGCGTTGACCAACGGAGATGTCGTCGAGGTTTTCACATCGAAAGCTGAAGGCGCGGGGCCAAGTCGGGACTGGCTGGCATTCGTGCAGTCACCGCGAGCCCGCTCCAAAATCAAGGCATGGTTCACGCGTGAACGTCGTGACGAAGCCATCGAGCAGGGCAAGGACGCCATTGCTAAGGCGATGCGCAAGCAAGGTTTGCCGTTACAGCGACTGTTGACCAATGCGTCGGTGGCTGCGGTCGCCTCAGAACTTGGGCTGACTGATGTCAGCGCCCTCTATGCAGCCGTTGGCGAGGGTCACACTGCCGCAACCACCGTCATTGCCCGCTTGGTGGCGCTGCACGGCGGTGAGGACGAGGCAGAAAACGAGATGACCGAGGACCAGATTGCCTCGGAAGTGCTCACCCGCAAGTCCACTCGCAGCCGCGGCGACTCTGGGGTGGTAGTCAAGGGAGCGGAAGACGTCTGGACCAAACTCGCGCGCTGCTGCACGCCAGTGCCAGGGGATGAAATTCTTGGTTTTGTTACTCGCGGCGCTGGGGTTTCCGTGCATCGACAGAGTTGTCCTAATGCCGCGGAACTCCTCAGCCAACCTGAACGGCTGCTGCCAGTGCAGTGGGCGAGTACCGGCACATCGGTGTTCTTGGTCAATATCCATGTCGAGGCGTTGAACCGTCCACGACTGTTACTCGACGTCACGAGAGCTTTATCCGACGCGCACGTCAACATCGTGAATGCGTCGGCTTCGACCCGAGGCGACAACACCGCCATCAACCGTTTCACCTTTGAGATGGCTGATATGCGTCACTTGGCTCAAGTGTTACGGGCTGTACGCGCCGTTGACGGCGTCTACGACGCCTATCGCGTCTGAGGCTGCGCTCGGGTAGTGCAGGGCCGCTTTAGCCAAGCACCGCACAAGTCAACCGACTCGCGGTAGCGGGTATACACATTGCTACCTTCGTTGCATCAGCCAACTTGTGCGCCTGACGCAGTGCCCAACGTGTCTCAAGGGTGACGCAGTGCCCAACGTGTCTCAAGGGTGACGCAGTGCCCAACGTGCATCACAACACAGTGAGGGCCCATGGACATCGCGTCCATGGGCCCTCACTGTGTGACTGGCTCAGCTCAGGCGTATTCCTTTGCCGCGTTCTCGGCAGCTTCGAGCAGCAGCGCGGTTGTGGCCCGGCGCTTCTCCAAGTCGCCCTTCTTGCGGGCGTCGGAAGCTGACGCAATTTCGGCGTCCAACTTCTCCAGCGAGGCGCGGAATTGTTCAACCACGCCAAAGGCTCGGTCACGCGCCTCTGGATTGGTGCGACGCCAACGGTCCTTCTCGTGATTGCGCACCGCTTCCTCAACCTTGCGCAAACCCCCCTCGAGACGGTCCTTGTCATTGCGCGGAACGTGACCGGCTTTCTCCCACTTGTCTTGGATAGTGCGCAGGGCCTGCTTGATGGCCTCGATGTTCTCATCGGTCACCGGCAGCAGCGCCTGAGCGTCTGCGAGCAGTTGCTCCTTGACCACGAGGTTGCCCTTGTGCTCCTCATCACGCTTGTCGAATTCGGCGTTGCGCTTTTCGTAGAACGCGTCCTGAGCAGCCTTGAACTGCGCCCACAGTGCGTCGTCCTCAGACCGGCGCCCGCGCGGGGCTGTCTTCCAGCGGGCCATGAGGGCAGTGAACGCCTTGGCAGTGGCTGCCCAGTCCGTGGACTCCGCGAGCGCCTGCGCTTCTTTGACCAATTGCGCGCGCACCGCCTTGGACTCCACTCGCTGCGCGTCGCGCTCTAGGAAGTAGGCGCGACGGCGCTTCTCAAAACTATTCCGTGCTGCGCTGAACCGCTTCCACAATTCCTGCTCTGCGGCCCGCTCAGCCCGCGGAGCTTTCTGCCACTCCGCGAGCAGTTCTTTGAACTTCTCGCCGGTTTCTTTCCACGAGGTGGAGTCCCCGAGCACTTCGGCCTGGGTGACAATCTCAACCCGCTGCTGCAGCGCTGCGGCTTTGGTGGACTCGCGCTCGGCAGCCAACTGCTCAGAGCGCACCTTTGCGGCCTCGTCAATGGCGCTGGCCAGAGTGGTGAACACGGTGAGGTCGCCGACGCAGTTGGGCGTCTGCACCGCGTTGGTGAGTTCCTTGATGAGGGCCTTCGCGCCGTCGGGCTTGCCTCGGCCATCGCGCAGGCGCTTGAGGAACAACTCAGCCTTGATCCGCAGGTCGTCGTACTTGCGGACGTAGAAGGCCAAGCCCTCATGGGGCTCACCTGCTTGGTACTGACCGACGGACACTTCGGTGCCGTCTGCGAGGCGCACGTAGACCGTGCCGTCTGGTTCAACTCGGCCGAAAGTTGCCGTGTCGCTCATCGTGTCACTCACTTCCTCGACCGCTGTCACCGAACAGTGGTCGACTTGATGACGACCGACATATTTGGTCGGCCGTCTCCTAATCCGCCGGCGACGCCGGCGGCTGCAACGCGGTCGATGACATCAAGACCCAATGTCACCTTGCCCCATACCGTGTATTTCGGTGGTAGGGGACTGTCTCGATACACGAGGAAGAACTGGCTTCCATTCGTGTTCGGTCCCGAGTTCGCCATCGCGACCGTGCCGCGCGGGTAGATCGCGCGACCTGCTGGGTCGGTCGTACTCGGAAGGTTCTCGTCCGGGATGGAGTAACCGGGGTCACCGGTTCCATCGCCGTTGGGGTCGCCGCACTGAAGGACGTAGATGCCTTCGGTGGTGAGGCGGTGGCAGGTCGTGTTCGCGAAGTACTTCAGCGAACTGAGGTGGGCCATTGAGGCCAAAGTGCGCGGGGCGTTCTCGTCCAGACTGATGCCGATGTTGCCAACATTCGTCAGCAAGGCCATGCCGGCGTAGTTCGCGAAAGTGCTCGTGGGGGCCGGGACGACAGAGCGACTGGGCAATGGAGTGGGCAGATTCAGCGGGATGCCCGTGCCGGTCGGGGACGCGGACGTCGTGGGTGTGGCGCTGGGGGTTGAGTCCGCGGTTGCGGACTGCGGTGAGGTCTTCCACGGCTGGTTCCACACCAGCAGGAAGCCAGCGAGGAGTCCGAGCACGATGGCACCGCGCTTGAGTCGCACGTTGCGCTCGCGCGCAGCGTTCTTTGCTGCGACTCGTTCGGTGCGACGTTGCGCTCGGGCAGCGTCGATCTGTCGTTGCCGACGGTTCGATGACGCCACCTGCCTGCTCCTTCACTTCGGTCCTGACGCAGACCATCGCCGTACCTTGTGGTCGGCGATGGGTGAGTCGTGCGATTCTGCGCCGAGTCAGCCGAGGAATGACTCAGGGTTGAACCTGGGTCATAGCACTCACCACTCGAGCAGAGCCCCCAAGTGTAGGCAATGGCGGGCGATGCGTACAGACCGCCAAGAATCTGAGATTCGGCGATATTCCTGAGGAAATCAACGGATTTCAGCGGGCGAGAACCAGGTGCGGTAGTCGTTCACCAGGGGTGTCGTGGGGGTTGGCGCGGGCTTGTTCACGGCAGTGCCGCCGTCGCTGTCGGGTGGTGGTGTCGGTGGGCAACCTTGGGCGGGTGGTGTCGGGAGGTGGTGTCGGGAGGCGCTGGCCACGGGCGTTGTCGCAAATGATTGCTGAGCCCGTCGCCCGCTAGCCTTGCCGCGTGCTCATTGAGTCCTTCCCGGCCGGCCCCTGGGAGACGAACTGCTACGTCATCGCCCCAGGCGAGGGCGAGGACGCCATCGTCGTGGACCCTGGCTTCGCCGCTGCCTCGCCGCTGCGCGATGTGCTGCGTGAGCGTCGACTTCGGGCGGTGGCGGTCGTGCTCACCCATGGGCACATGGACCATGTGTGGAGTGTGGTCCCGGTCTGTGCTGAGTATGAGTTGCCTGCGTACATCCACCCCGGCGACCGAGAGCGGCTGACCAACCCCAATGACTTTATGAGCCCGGCCATGCGTGCTGCCATCTTGGAGTCCACGGGCGGGGAGCTGACGACTGCTGAGCCTGCCGATGTCCGGGTGCTGGCAGACGGGCAGGCGATCACCATCGCAGGCATTGAGCTGGTGCCGATGCACACCCCCGGGCACACCCCCGGCTCGACGATCTTCCACGCCGGCGTCGCAGGTGCCGCGCGCGAGCACCTAGTCAGCGGGGATGTGTTGTTCAACAACGGCATCGGACGCACCGATCTGCTCGGCGGAGACCCGGTGGCGATGGCGGAGTCGTTGGCGAGACTGATGCGTGCGTACTCAGACGACACACTTGTGTATCCAGGGCACGGCCCGGTGACCACCATCGGCGACGAACGCCGCCGCAGCCGCTACCTGCGCGAGGCGCTGGCCGAGAAGTACCCGCGCGCCGACATTGAGCCGTTGCTTGCGACAGCCGGAACTGCAGGTGCGAAGTGACCGCGCGTTTCCAGGCGCCCAAAGGCACCTATGACCTGCTGCCGCCTCGTTCATCTTTGTTCCTCGCCGTGGTCGAGGCATTGAGTGGGGAGCTGGTGCGCGCTGGCTACGGCCATGTGCAGACCCCGATGTTTGAGGAGACGGAGTTGTTCGCCCGCGGTGTGGGGGAGTCCACCGATGTGGTGACCAAGGAGATGTACACCTTCACCGACCGCGGCGGGCGCTCGCTGACCCTGCGCCCCGAGGGCACCGCTGGCGTGATGCGAGCCATCATCGAGCACAACCTGCTCGAGGGCGCGCTGCCCATCAAGCTCTGGTACACCGGCCCGAACTTCAGGTACGAGCAGCCGCAGTCGGGCCGCTACCGCCAGCACACCCAGGTCGGCGCCGAGGCAGTCGGAGTGGACGACCCGCTGCTGGACGCAGAACTCATCGCCTTGGCCGACGCCGGCTACCGCGCACTGGGGCTGCGTGACTTCGAATTGCGCCTGACCAGCCTGGGGTGCGCACAGTGCCGGCCGCCGTATCGCGAGAAGTTGACGGCGTTCCTGGC
>CAYFKX010000057.1:0-6962 GCA_964343545.1 uncultured Bifidobacteriaceae bacterium
TGGTCTACCTGCGGGTGCCGCCGAAGAGCGCGGCCCAACTGCTCGCGGCGAAGGAACATAGCGCCATCAGCATTGCGCTGCGTCAGAACTAGCTGCGACCGTGATGCGGCGGCACTTCGCGTTCAATCTCGGCATCGCGACCGGACTGTTCACCCGCTTCGGGGCGCTCGTCATCGGTGATGGCTGGGTCCAATTCCACAGAAGCCAACTCACGTGCCAACGTTGACTGCGAATCCTGGTCGGCTGCTGAGTGCGAAGCTGGTCTTTCCACGAGCCCAGCATGACAGCCGATGAGTTCATAAGGCCCGCCTTGGCACACTACGACGGTGAATCTTCTGGAGTTGCCCCGCGAACAATGGCTCTTGCTGAGGGCAGCCCACGCCACGTCAGCAGCAGCGCGGGTAGACCCCCATCTCGCACGACGCGCCTGCGGCGAACGCCACCCCATCGATGACTTCCTCTGGGACTACTACCCCTTCAGCACGGGCAAGTTTCGGTTGTGGAATCCAGGAGCCACCACACTCCTGCTCGGCTACACACGTGCCGACGGCGACCTGCCGACAGGTTTCGTCATCACAAACCGGGGTGCCCGCTGCGATCTCAGTTCGCTCACTGACGCCGCTCTGACACGACTGCAGCACGAGGTCGGGTGGGTCCGGCGATTGCTCTCGGGCACCCGCGAACGCACCGCAGGATTCGGTTGCTTCGGTCTGCACGAATGGGCGATGCTTCTGGGGCAGACCCAAGACGGGTACCGCCACCAGTCGTGGCCGTTGCGTGTCACCCAAGAGCAGATTGCAGCCACTGTTGATGAGGTTGGGTTGCGATGTACTCACTTTGATGCGTGGCGATTCTTCACCCCGGAGTCACTGCTGCGAAATCCGTGGTCACACAGTCGCGAAAGCCAACCTGAATGGGACCAAGGCGGCTGCCTGCATGCCAACATGGATCTCTACAAATGGTCGATGCGTCTGCAGCCGCTCGTGGCAAGCGACTTCGTGATGCGCGCGTTTGACCTCGCGCTGCGCATCAGGCAACTTGACATGGCTGCATCCCCCTACGACTTCCGCCATCTTGACGTGGCAGCCATCGCCGTGGAAACCCCTGACGGACGGGTGGCGTTTGCTCGGCAACAGCGCGAGTTCGCTCGCGAAGCCGATGAACTCCGCGCTGAGTTGCTGTCCGAACTTGATGAACTCAGCCACGCAATGCCGCTGTTGAATGCCACACTCACACAATGAGCGGCGATGTCGTCTTGACTGAAGCAATCTTGCGCCCACTGACCTATGAAGCGGCCGAGCAGATCGTGCGCGGCGACAGGCAACTTGACTGGGCTGTGGACTACCCAACTGAAGGCGATGTCGTCGTCGCTGGACTCATCTGTCAGTCAGTGGCCGCCGGGGCCACATACACCCCACCCACAGTGAGCACACCCTGGACTGGGCCGTGGCAGATCTGCACTCGCGAGGCTGCTGCAGTGCAGGTGGTTGGCGCGGTCGGGTTCAAGTCACCACCCACTCAAGAAAACACCATCGAAATTGGCTACGGCATCGCGGAGTCGGCCCGAGGGCGTTCCGTTGCCAGTTCAGCGGTTCGCGCGCTGCTCGAACTTGTCGCTGGGCATGGCGTGCGAGTGATCGCGGAGACCGAGCCAGGAAATGAGCCCAGCGAGCGCGTGCTGACAGCCTGCGGATTCTTGCGCCATCGTGTTGCCACCGACGGCAACTCCTGGTGGCAATTGGACTAGCCGGCAACCTACGGGCGCACGCTCGCCCCGATGTGAAGGGGCCACTGCGCCAAGGCCACTGTGCGAAAGTCACGTTGCAGGGGCACTGCGCACACGTCACTATGCACACGTCAGTGTGCGAAAGTCACTGTACGAAAGTCCCTGTACGAAAGTCACGTTGCAGGGGCACTGCGCAGGGGGGCACTGCGCACACGCCACTGCGCAGGGGTCAGCCGTTACGTGCCGCCCACATGCTGCTCACCTGCGCTGCGGAGAGGGTCTGCGCCCATACCGCGACCTCATCCACTGCACCGGCGAAGACCGATGCGGGTCGCAGCGCGCCTAAGTCCGCTGACAAAGTTGCTGGTCCCAGCCGCCAGGACTCAGTCGTAGCCGGCACCAATCCTTTGCGCATCTGTGAGCCGAAGGCCACTTGACTGCCGTCAAGGTACAAGCGCGTGCCACGACCGGCACCGATGTCGGTGACCTGCAGTGTCACGACCACGAAATGCCATTGATCGTCGGTGACAGCGGTTGCACTCGTAATCCACCGAGTGCTCGGGCCGTCGGACATCACCACACCGAGTAGGCCGGTTGGAGTGAGCCAGACCGCACGGTCGCCCCGAGCACTTGCGCCCGAAACCAAGGTGCCCGCGGTCGAACTGAAGAGCACCCCCTGACTGCCCGGAGAGGCTTTGAACCAGAAGGAATAG
This sequence comes from uncultured Bifidobacteriaceae bacterium, assembly GCA_964343545.1. Taxonomy (GTDB): domain Bacteria; phylum Actinomycetota; class Actinomycetes; order S36-B12; family UBA5976; genus RFTO01. Next base: position 2,440 of record CAYFKX010000057.1, read on the forward strand.
GAGAATGCGGCCGAGTCGGCGGCGATAAAGGTCAGGTGCTCGCTGCTCAACCAGGTGCTGCCAGTGACGGCGGCTGCCTGATTCGAATCGCAGCCGAGCGCACCACTGACGACGTTTGGTGAGCTGGTCCACGTCCACACCCCGCCGGCGACACCGGTGTTGGTTTCGGTAGTTGTTGGCGTCGCCATCCGCAGATAGGACTCCGGGCCGGTTGCGAGCACCGAATCTCGGTAGCGATTCACGGCGCAACCACTCCACGTGGTCACCGTGACCTGCGAGCCGGTGGCCGAATCTGTGAGCAATGCACTGCTGCTTGTGCCTACTGGCAGTGCAAGGCAGGGCACAACGATTCCGATGCTGCAGGCTCGACGAAGGGTGTTCCGTGCACGGGGCACTGACTTGCGAAGGTTCGGTGTGCGAGGTCGGCTTACCCGTGCCCGTGGTGCATGGCCCGTGACCTCATGCTGGGTCACTGCACCCTCATGCGGCGCCGCAAGTCCCGCACTTCGAAAACAACGATGACGAGCAACGGAACCCCGAAGAGCAACATCCGCCACCACTGCTGCTGCAGCTCCACTGCGATCCGAAGCCACGCCGGCAATGGGCCCGCGATACGACCGAGAACCTGGGCCGGCTGCACGAGTCGGTCGTCGGCGTTGGTGTTGGCATCGCCTTGAGTTCGAAATGCCAGCCCAGTTGGCAAGTTCACCCGCTCCACGACTCGGTGAGTCACGGGCAATCCAGCGCCCACAGAGGCGGTGATGACATCGCCGACTTGCACCTCCCGCGCCGCATCCGTCGGCTCGAGCATGAGCACCGAGCCAGTCGGGTAGATCGGAGCCATCGAACCGCTGACCAGTGTCACCAGGCGCTCACCTTGAGCCCGCAGGGTCAGTGGCGCAGCGACCGCATAGACGACAATCGCACACCACACGATGAAAGTGATGTACGCGGTGTGCCGCCATCGTGATGATGACGGCACACCGCTGACCGAAGTCACGGCCATGGCGCTCAGTTGTTCGTCGTCTGCTCGGCCGCGAAGGTGAATGTGGCCGTCGTCGATGCACCCTGAAAGCTGTTGCTCGTGCCGCTGGGCAGTGATACTCGCACGCACAGGGTTTCGTCGGTTCCAGCGGCCAACGTTCTATCACCGGACTGCTGGCCCGTCGCCGTGTCACCAATGACCGCCGCTGCAGCACCAAGACCACCGAGCACGCCCGCGTTGTAGACGGTGCTGCCCGCACTGAAACCAGCCGCGTCACAGGTACTCACGCCACTCTTGATGGTCATCTGCAGTTGGGATGCCAGTGCCTTGCTGTCGGCGTTCGTTGCGCTGGAGGTCATCGCGTAGCGCAGTGCCAATGTGCCGGAGTTGCTGACCTTTACCGTGCCGTACACGGTGTCCCCAGGCGCCATATTCCCAGCTGATAACGCCGTGCTCGCTGGATCAGTGGCGATGTCAACCGTGCCGTTAGTGAAGCTGTTGTTACTGACATTCGCGCTGTCCGTGAACAACGCCGATGATGCGATCGTGCCGAGTCCGATGACTGCGAGGCCGATAACGGCCATGGTGCGACCCATGCGTCGCTCGCTGGTGTGCTGTCGTGTCTCCCCCGTCATGTTTTCTTCCCGTCTGAACTGCCAGCTGACTGCGTCAGCGGTTCAACTCTTGAACCGTGCGGCAACGTAGGCAGCAGCCAGGGCACACACCCGGGGCAACATGAACAGACAAGGCGATTCGCCTAGTCGCAGTGGTCCACTGGCGACATGAGCTCGCCCTGCGAGGACTAGTTGAGGGAACTACGTGCGGTAGAACCAGCGGCACCGTCAGGCTTGGGGGTCAGGCCCGACCCGTCACCTGAGTCGCCTTTGACTCGGCACAGCACTTCCAGCCACCATCCGACGGCGGTGAAGCATGCACTGAACACGAACGTCAAGCCCGCGATGAGCAGTTCCTCGCGCGCCGAAGGTGCAGTGCGCGAAGGCAGCAGGGCAACTGCCAGACCGAGGTGAATGCCGGCCGCTAAGGTCCCCACGCGCGAGGCGGCCAGCGCCATCGCCGCACTGCGGGCGGCAGCAAGTGGCGCTAACGGCGCATGACCGGGCTTGCGCAACAGCCGTGGCCGAGCGAGCAGCGTCCAGATGAGCAGCGCAGCCGCGAGAATCGCCATCGTGGTCGGCATTGACCAGCCCACCACCGTCATCTGTTCGGTCCAGTGCTGCACCAACCTTGCCAGGGACCATCCGATGCTTGCCGCGACCACGAGCAAGGGCACCAGCAATCGCATGGACGTGGGTTTCACGCCGGCCATCCTCGCGGATAGTCCGTAGCCGCCACCAGATGAACGGTGCCAAGTTGGGTGGGTGGCACTGTGGTTGCACGCCCCAGCACCTGCGCGGGGTCCGCGAGCTCAGCCAGCGGAATGACAACAAAGGCTCGTTCATGTGCCCGCGAATGTGGAACCACGAGGTCGACGCTCTGGTGAATCTCGCCCTCGATGGCCACGATGTCCACGTCCAGAGTGCGCGGACCCCACGGCTCGCCGCGCTCGCGACCAGCCGCAGACTCCAGCAATTGCACGAGTGCCAACAGTTCCGATGCGGCGATGTCCGTTACCAACTCCACCACACAGTTGAGGTAGTCACCCTGACTCGGCCCGCCCACTGGCGCGGTTTGGAACACCTGCGAGCACCGCACCTCAGTGATGTCGGGATGCTGCCGCAGGGTCGTCACGGCTCGGAGCAGGAATGTCCACCGGTCGCCTTGGTTGGAGCCGAGAGACAACCAGACCCGTCGGCTCATGTCCGCCACCGAACCACGCTCGCGGATACGTCGTCGAAGGCAACGGCGAGCGGCGCCTGCGGCTTGTGCACGACCACCTCGACGGCATCAATCGGATATCGCTGGAGCACTGCCGCAGCAATGTGCTCTGCCAATGTCTCGATGAGGTTGACTGGATTGCTCTGAATCTGCCCGACGATGAGGTCACAGACGTCCGCGTAGTTCACTGTGTGCTCGAGATTGTCCGCCGCCGACCTTCCGGGCCCGCGAGCGATGGTGCAGTCCACGGTGAACTCCTGCCCCTGCTGTCGCTCAAAATCGAACACGCCATGGAACCCAGTTGAGGTGACGCCCTTGACGCGGATGGTGTCGTAACCCTCGAAACCATGAGGCAGTTCAGGTGTGGCTTGCCGCAAGCGAGAAGCCACAGCAACTGCATCAGCACTGCTGGCCGCATCATGGACTCGTACCGCCCATGCTCCGTGCATCGCAGCATGAAAACTCAACGCGGCGCTCGCATGGTCACGTCCATCAACGTTTCGGACCACACCGTCGGCATCGGCGAGGAGTTCACCGAGGAACCGCTTGCGCGAGGCACCGACGAGCAACGGCAGGCCAAGGCTTCGCAACCGCGGCAGCCCTACAAGCAGTGCCCAGTTGTGCTCAGCGAACTTGGCGAAGCCCAGCCCCGGGTCCAGCACGAGCCGCTGCGGTGCCACCCCTGCATCGGTGAGTGCGTTCACTCGCATTGCAAGTTCGGCGCAAACCTCTGCGACAACGTCCTTGTACTGTGCCTGCGCATACATGTCTGTGCTTTCGCCCCGGCGATGCATGACGATGTAGGTCACATCGCTACTTGCAATGAGTGCAGGCATCGCCGGGTCAGCTGTGCCGGCGCTGACGTCATTGATGATGCTGGCTCCGGCCTCGATGGCTGCGGCGGCAACACTGGCTCGCATCGTGTCCACTGACACCGTGACCCCAGCGGAAGCAAGCGCCCGAACCACGGGCAACACGCGCTGGGATTCCTCCGCCTCACTCACCCGTGCGGCACCAGGGCGGGTTGACTCTCCGCCCACATCGATGATGTGGGCACCCGCTGCTACAAGTTCCTGCCCTCGGAGCACCGCCGCATCGATGTGAATGGCAGTGGAGTCAACCAGCGGCACCGTCTCGGCGAACGAGTCTGGAGTGACATTGACAATGCCCATGACCTGCGTCATCGGTCAGCTCACGATGAGGGACATCGCCTCGGCCCGAGTGGCCGCATCGCGCAGAACCCCGCGCACGGCGGAGGTCGTCGTCAACGCACCAGGCTTAGAAACACCGCGCATGGACATGCACATGTGCTCACATTCGATGACCACGATGCAGCCCGCTGCGCCGAGGTCGGTCATGAGCGAGTCGGCAATCTGGGTCGTCATCCGCTCCTGTACCTGCAGACGTCCTGCGTAGACCTGCACAAGCCGAGCGAGTTTCGACAGCCCTGTGATCCGCCCGTCCTCGCCAGGGATGTAGCCGATGTGCGCACGACCATGGAACGGCATGAGGTGATGCTCGCAGAGCGAATGCACCGCGATGTCCTTGACCAGCACCAACTCCTGGTGCCCGAGATCGAACGTGGTGTCCAAGACCTCAGATGCATTCGAGCGGCTTCCTGCGGTCAATTCGGCGTACGCCCTCGCGACGCGCTCAGGAGTCTGGACAAGTCCGTCACGATCGGGATCCTCGCCAATGGCCA
>CAYFKX010000058.1:0-6941 GCA_964343545.1 uncultured Bifidobacteriaceae bacterium
GTCGCCCGCGGCCAGTGACCGAGTTCACCCCGCCTGTGCGCTGCTCGGCGGACGGCACGAGAGCGTTCAAAAGTGTCGATTTGCCGACCCCAGAGTGACCGACTAGCACGCTGACATACCCGGTCAGACGTTCGCGCAGCGCGGACGGCACGCGGTCGGGTGCGGTCGTGAATACCTCCACCGACAGCGGGCTGTAGTACTGCATTAGTTCGCTTGGGTCGGCAAGGTCTGTCTTGGTCAGAACGAGCAGGGGCGTCATTCCCGCGCAGTACGCGGCCACGAGGTATCGATCGATGAGCCGTGGACGGGGTTGCGGATCTGCGATTGCTGCGACGATGACGAGTAAGTCGGCATTGGCGACGATGACTCGTTCATCTGCCTCGCTGTCGTCTGCGGTTCGTCGCAGTGTCGTGGCTCTGTCATCACAGGACACGATTCGTGCGAGTGTGCCTTCGACTCCGCTGGTATCACCGACAAGTTGCACACGGTCTCCGACAACGACGCCTTTGCGACCGAGTGAGCGTGCCTTGACCGCCGTGACGCATGCATCGGGATTGTCGTCGACGGCGCAAGTGATTCGGCCGCGGTCAACGGCGACAACTAGTGCCGACTGTGAACCTTCGTGCGTCGGTTTGTCCTTCGATCGACGAGGAGCATTACGCCGGGAGGGTCGGTTGCGGACATCGTCCTCGTCACGCCAACGACTCATGCGGCCACCGTGGTGACGAGATCAAACCACAGCGCGGGAAAGTCCGGCATGGTCTTGCTGGTTGTCGCAATGTCTTCCACGAGTACCCCAGGCGTACGAAGCCCAAGCAGCGCGCCAAGAGTCGCAAGCCGATGATCGGCGAATGTCGGCACGATTGCGCTGCGCAAGGGCACTGGCTCAATACAGATGCTGTCACCTTCGTCGCGGGCACAACCACCGAGTGCTGCAAAGATTTGCGTTATCGCGGTGATGCGATCGGTCTCGTGACCGCGGATGTGGCCGATGCCACGTAGCCACGAGGGGCCGTCAGCAAAAGCGCACAGAGCCGCAACCGTCGGAACTAGTTCGCCGAGTGCGGACATGTCCACATCGACGGCGGTGATACGGGTTGGGCCGCTCACGGTCAGGCCAAGTTCGTCCACCGTGGTGCTGCAGCCGAGTTGGTGCAACAGGTTGCGCACCTGCGTCACCGGTTGCAGTGAGTCCTCAGGGATCCTGCTGACCGTCACTTTCCCTTCGGTGAGGGCGGCGGCTGCGAAAAATGGCATTGCGTTGGACAGATCCGGCTCAATCACCCAGTCATGGGCCTCGAGCTTGCCTGCAGGGACATGCCACTGCCCAGGGCTCGGCATGGACACCACTACGCCGTGGCGCTGCAGCATGCGAATGCTCATGTCGATATGAGGTTGCGAGGGTGCCGACTTTCCCGTGTTTGTCACAAGAAGTCCGTTGTCGAACCGCGCTGCTGCTAGTAGCAATCCGCTGATGAACTGACTCGATGCGGACGCGTCGATTCCCACCGCCCCGCCGTTGAGCTGCCCATGGCCGGTGACTGTGAAGGGTAGAGAACCAGTGGCGTCAATATCAGCGCCGATGTCGGTCAGGGCCCCGAGCAGTTGCCCCATCGGCCGTGCCTGCGCAGCCGCATCACCGGTGAACTCAAACACACCACGTTGCAGGCATGCGACCGCAGGAAGAAACCTCATGACCGTCCCGGCCAGCCCGCAGTCGATGCGGCGCTGACCGCGCACCCCGTCCTCTGGTGCACCCACGAGCACCGACAGTGATTCCTTGTGCCGTGATACCGCCTGCCCACGCCGGTGGTTGTCTGCGCTGACTTCAGTATCTGGGGCAAGCTCGGTGATTGTGGCACCGAGTTGGCGGAGGCCCTCAATCATCAGCGAAGTGTCACGCGCGTCCAGCGCGCCACGAACCTGACTTTCCCCATCACTGAGGCAGGCAAGTAGCAGGGCTCGGTTAGTCAGGCTTTTAGAACCAGGCACCTGGAGGCGGCCGACAATCGGTGCATCGGCAGTCGGCGCCGCCCACAGCGACTCACGGGAGTTCTCGGGTGTCATCGGTAGACCAGCGTAGCCGTGGGATGCTGCGACCATGTGCGGTCGATATGCGCTTTCTGCGGATCGCGATGCGCTGGCATTGGAGTTTGAGGTCGATGCTGTCAGCGACACGCGGCTTCCGGCGCGGTGGAATATCTCGCCCACCAGCGACATCTACATCGTGACCGAGCAGCCCGAGAACGAAGGTCTGCGCCGAGAGATGGTGGTGGCGCGCTGGGGGTTGGTGCCCCCGTGGGCAGATGACCCGAGCATCGGGGCGCGCATGATCAACGCGCGCAGTGAGACCGTTGCCAGCAAGCCTGCTTTCCGAAGGGCATTTGCCCGGCGGCGCTGCCTGATCCCAGCAGACGGCTGGTACGAGTGGCAGGAAGTCCGCACATCCGGTGGTAAGCCAGTCAAACAGCCGTACTACCTCAGCCGCGCTGACGGTGGCCGCGCTGCCTTCGCAGGCGTCTACGAATGGTGGCGACCCCCGGGCGCAGCCGAGGATGCTGCAGCCCTGCTTACCGCTGCACTCCTGACAACCGATGCCGTCGGGCCGGCCGCGCAGGTGCACAACCGCATGCCGGTGCTGTTGCAGAGTCCGATGTGGCACGACTGGCTTGACCCGATGGCAACGTCGGAGTCAGTTATTCGGGTTCTTGCCGAGGCAGTGGCCGCGCTGCCTGTCACCGCGATAGCCACACGCAGCGTCTCGGTGGCGGTCAACAATGCTCGCACTGAAGGTCCTGCCCTCGTGGAGCCAGCGCCGGCCATCGAAGCAGCGATGCCGCTGCCAGAGCAGGACCGCCTGTTCTGAACCGCCCAGGCCGCCCAGGCCGCCGAGGCCGCCCAGGGGCCGCGGAGATGGGTCGGGAATAAACCTGGTTGCTGGGGCGTTTGAAAGCATGTGATGGCTGTGTACCCACCGCTGACGGGCGCCGCAGGTCGCAGTATCGGTCGCTGTGCGAGGGCCCAGCGGTTGTCGGTGCTGTTCGTACACTGTCAATCGATGGAACCAGATATGGCACATAGCGCGTCCAACGCGGTCGCTACGCCATCAGGCCGTCGCACCACCGAACCGATCGCTCACACTCAAGGAGAGTTGCCTTTGCAGACAGTGTCCACCCTTGCCGCCACCAATCAGCCTGCTGACCTGATGTCAACAGCGGCCGCGTCCCAGCCAGACGACGTGTTGGCCGACTTGGACTTTGCATCGCAGACCCCGGCTGAACGCGATGATCGGTTCATTCGGGAGGTGGGCCCGCTGCAGTCGGCAGTACTTCGGTTCGCCCGCAGTTTCACGAGTGGATTCGCAGACCCAGTGGCAGAAGCTCAGGACATTGCCCAGACCGCGTTGCAGAAGGCTTATGCGAGTTTTCATACCTACCGCCCCGGCACCAATCTGGCGGGATGGTTGCACCGAATCGTGCGCAACACCGCCATCAACGAGGTCCGTCGCCGTGGACGCCGACCCCTCGAAACCCTGGGCCTGGATGCCTTTGAGGATGGCGATCTCGCACGTCTGCACCGCAATCCCCAGAATCTGACGGCATCAGCCGAGATAGAGGCCTTGGATCGCTTCGGTGACCCAGACATCGCCCATGCGATGCAGCAGTTGTCGGAGGATCGTCGAACCGTGGTCTACCTCGCCTGCGTGGAGCAGATGTCCTACCAGGAGATTGCCGACATCATGGGCACTCCCATTGGCACGGTCATGTCGCGATTGAGCCGCGGTCGTCAGCAGTTGCGCGGTCTGCTCAGCGAAGTGGCGCTAGAGCGGGGCGTCATCTCTGCTGAGTCATGTGCCCAGCAGCAGTCGCAAGGGGACGAGTCATGACGAGGATAGTGACCTGCGAGGAACTCGATCCAGTTCTTGACGCGTACGTAGATGGCGAGCTGCAGCACGTGGGTACGGTGTCCGAAGCGGACATTGCATCGCATCTGACCGAATGTCGATCGTGCCTTGAGCACGTGATGATTGTGCGCCACCTGAAAATGAAACTTGCTCGACTGCAATCAACTGCCGCAGACTCCGCCTCGGACAATCTGGTCCAGTTTGCGATTCACGAATCTCAACTCATGGCGGCCGCTGGGTTCATGCAATCTGACTGTGCTGCACCAGCGGTCGCGCAGGAACCGCCGGCGCGCGCTTAGTCGAGCCGACCGCGCTGTCAAGCGCGCGGCAAGGTTGACCGCCTCAGACCCCGGCTGGTCGCTGGCAGCTACCCGCCCGCCCACCAGGGTCGGTGCCTCACAGCGACGTGGCTAGGCTTCGGCTGCGCCCGAGTGGTCGTCTCAGCCTGGTGCTTCCCATCGACGGCCAACGGCGTGGATGCCGCAGCATGCGGGTGTCCGACGAGAGGAGTGGGTATGAGCAAGAGAGCTCGCAAGAAGAAGGCGCGCAAGAAGAGCGGCGCGAATCACGGCAAGCGCCCCAACAGCTGAGTCGGGGGCTGTGACCGTGCCCGCGGCTGAATACCGCGCGGAGATGGTCGCCAATGTGTTGACCATCCTGGTCGAGGTTGGCCAGCAGGTCAGCGCTGGCGACACCATGATCATGCTGGAAAGCATGAAAATGGAAATCCCCGTCTTCGCTGATGCTGCGGGGACAGTGGAATACGTGCCGGTGCAGCAAGGCGATGTCGTTCAAGAGGGCGATGTCCTCGTTGTGCTGTCTTAACAGCCCCAAGACTGTTCTGGTCGAGATCGGCTACGCGCAGCTCAAGGTGGTGCGACCTTGGGTCAGAACACCCGAGTGTGAGTGCGCTGGGCGCGGCGTCGCATAAGTCGTCTTTCGTCCTCGCTGGTCCCGCCCCAGACTCCGGCCTCTTGGCCCGAGTCCAGCGCCCACTGCAGGCACTCGCTCATCACCGGGCAACTGCGGCACACCTGCTTTGCCTGCTCTATCTGGATGAGAGCGGGGCCGGTGTTTCCAATGGGGAAGAACAGTTCAGGGTCGCTGTCGCGGCAGGCGGCATCATGACGCCATTCCATGGATGTCCTCCCTTCTGCGCTCAGCATCGCAGCCGTCTCGGTTCCGCACCCGTGTCAAGGCACAGTTGTCCGATTCTTCCGAAGTCTCAGCGTGTCGTTCTGCGGGGAGTCGGAGCGAGCAGGTCGCCTCGGCAGTGAGTCTGGTATCCGGTCAAATCGTGTCAGAGGTTATCCTTTCACGGCGAATCCCGCATTCCAAGCAATTCGGCATGAGAGACTGCTGAGAGTCGGCGAGTTGGCACGACACGCCGACTACGCAGGCGAGTCAGTGGTCGTGCTCGAGGTGAGCCGAATCTGGGCCGGCTCTCAGTGTGAGCCGGCCATCCCAGCAGACCTTCTAGGGGTCACGCGGGTCGCTAAACGCGCGACACCATCCCACCTCATGGGCTCCTAGGCTTGCCCCTCATGACGTCACAGGCGAAATCTGTGGCTCGCCGACTCGGCGTGGCCGCGGGTGCGGCGCAGACCTTCGGGCTGTTGCTCATTGCCGTCGGGTCGGCCATGAGTGCCCCGCGAACGCGCGGTTGGACCGCTGACACATCGCGTATCGGAGTGGCCATCAGTGAAGTCGTCATCTACGTGTTATTCGCCGCCGGGTGCGCCTGGCTGACCTGGGGCTTCGCTACCTCCCGGCCTCGGGCATGGACTCCATTCGTCTTGATTCAAGCCTTCGCCATCATCTGCGCGTGGCCGTTAGTGCGCTCCGATCAGGTGGGGTACGTCGTTGCGGGGGTTCTCACAGCCATGGCTGCTGGCCTAGGCATCGGCAGTGCGTTGGTGGTTCGGCGCGCGGATGGAATGCCCTCAGCATCACGGCACCGGGAGAACTGACGAGAGCTGCTGGCGGTCGCGGCCTCGGACCCCGTTATCAATTTCCCGACGGGGCTTAGTTCGGTGTGGGGCCGGACTCAAGCGCTGCTCGGAGCATGTGCAGCGCACGTGCAAGCAGCCGCGAGACATGCATTTGTGAGATTCCCAAATGTGTGGCGATAGTCGATTGCGAACATCCCTCGAAGAAGTGCATAGTGATGATGGTGAACTCGCGCTCGGGCAAGGCCTTCACCGCCGGCACCAACGTGCGCCGCAAATCGACCATCTGCAAAGCGGGGTCGTCGCACGCAAACTCGCTGAGATCGGTCTGCGCGCCATCACGTCGCTCGGCAAGTGCCTCCAGCGACACTGCTGCGTATGCCAGTGCCGAGCGCTGCCCCTCGAGGACCTCGGCTTCAGACAACTGCAGATGCTCGGCGAGTTCAGCCACGCGTGGCGGTCGACCGAGACGGTGGGATAAATCCTCGGTTGCGCGTGAGACGGTCATGCGAAGTTCCTGAAGTTGCCGAGGCATGTGAACCGCCCAGGTGCGGTCTCGAAAGTGACGCTTTATCTCCCCAGTCACTGTGATGGTGGCATACGTTGAAAATTCGACCTCGCGCGCGAGATCGAATCGGTGGGCCGCCTTGACCAGCGCCAACATGCCCACTTGAGTCAGGTCTTCAAGCGGTTCGCCGCGGTCTTTGAACTTACGAGCGATGTGCTCGACGAGACCGACGTGTAGCAGGACGAGTTGGTGAGCGGCGCGCTCACGTACGCCGGGGTCGAGGTCAGCATTGGATAAGACCGCCAGGCAGTCGCGTTCCACGCGTCGTTGGTCATCACCCCAGCGGCGTTCTCGTCTGGGTACCACGGTGTTGTGGTCAACGTCTCGTGCTGTGGTCTGTTCTTGTTGCGGTTGGGCGGGCAGCCGCAGGTCGATGACCTCCACCGACCTTGAGTCCTCTGGTGGTGCTGTGCAGGGGACAGATGAGGTCGTCACGCGGTCGCGGTTGTCGATCGAGACGCCATTGACATGGTGAACCAGACGCGTTTGCCCCCCACGGTCCTGCCTACCAATGGGTTCG
>CAYFKX010000059.1:0-6911 GCA_964343545.1 uncultured Bifidobacteriaceae bacterium
GAACGTGCATCTCGAGTGGCCGCAGAGCAGACCTCAGCTGTCTGCCCAATTCCTACTCAGGGCAGCGTCGGAAGTTTTGCGGTAGCGACCGATAAGAGAGCCCGTGATGTGTCTGTCCGGTGGTTCGGTACGCGTACCGGTTCGCACATGGTGTCGGGTCCATTGCAGGCCATGTCAGTGCCGCGCAAAGCCGGAGTTGCAGTGGTAGCCACGGGCGAGGAGTCGGCGGCGACGACAGACGCGGTGATGCTCACCGTCTCTAGCGACACCTTGCTCCGTGGGATGTACGCCCAGAACTGTCAGGGCACGGGAACGCAATGGTGGTTCGCCGGGGCTGCTTCGGATTACGGTCGCGCCGACATGATTGTCCTGACGAACCCTTTGCGGTCACGGGCAGTTGTGGACATTGAGGCACTCACCGCACAAGGAAGCCTGCACTCTGCCGCAAGTCGAGGCATCGCGGTCTCACCCCGGTCGCGCCGAGTACTCGCGGTCAGTTCGCTGTTTCCAGGATTGTCTTCTGCTGTACTCCATATCACCACGACCAACGGCCAGATACACGCATCAGTACTGGCATCGCAGTTCGAAGGAAGTATCGGGATCGGAGCCGAGTGGTTGCCGGCGACAACTCCGGGAGCCGATTTCGTCCCTGTTGCCGCCGACTTGGCACAGGCAACGCTCATGCTGGCTGCGACAGTGTCTACTCGGGTTGAGGTTGTGGCCGCTGGCCCCGGCGGCCAATTCACGCCAGTAGGTCTGGAGTCCATCACCATCCCAGCTGGTCACTGCGTAGCCGTGACCTTGCCGCAGGTAGCGCCAGACGCCGCGGTGCTGCGGATCAGCAGTACTGCGCCAGTCATCGCCGGCATTGTCGGTCGTGTGAGCAAGAAGCGCGCGAGCGTTGGTGACCTCGTCGCGAGTTCGGGAGCCCGAGCTTCATTGGAGCGAGCACAGTCGGTCGTTGGCCTGCGAGGCACGAGCACGCGGTTGGTGGTCGTAGCTGATTCCCAGGAACCAACGACAGTGGACATTGCGATTCCCGGTCGCTGGCGCACACAACTACGACTGGCCGCTGGTGAAGCGACGACCGTGGCGGTTCCTGAACAGCGTCGCACCGAGGTGGTGACCTTGACTGCCGCCAGCGGTCGCTTCGCACTGATGAGCAGTCATCGTGCTGATGGCTCGCGGATGCGGCTCGCCGCCGACGTCATTTCGCGTGCGCGCCAGACCACCGTCCTGGTGCGGCCGGTGGTGCAGGTCGAACGCTGAGCGTGGCTGACCGCGCGTGGCGCTGCGGGTCGATGACGTGAATTGCTCTTAGGCTCTCGCCATGATGTCCGTGCGTCGTTGCTCGCGTCCCTCTTGTGGGCGACCGGCTGTCGCGACTCTCACGTATGTCTATGCGGAAAGCACTGCAGTGCTTGGGCCGCTGGCGACCTACGCCGAACCCCATTGCTACGACTTGTGCTCCGTTCACAGCGAGCGACTCACCGCGCCCCGGGGTTGGGAAATGGTGCGCCTGGAGGCCGACCCTGAGTCACTCAAGCCCAGCGCAAGCGACATCGAGGCCCTCGCCGACTTAGTGCGTGAAGCTGCTGCTGCATCGCCAGCGCAGGCGCCGGTCGTAGAAATCGGGCGCAGGGGACATCTACGCGTTCTTCGCGACCAAAGCGGAGACGAACCCCGCGACTAGACTCGTCCGCATGCGCGATGCGGCACAGCTACACAACGTCATCAAGGCCTACGACGTCCGAGGGGTCTACCCGCAGGACTTTGACGAGAACTTCTTCAGTGACCTCGGCACCGCCTTCGTCACCATGCTCACCGAAGACGGCAGCCGTCCTGAGCAGGTTGTCATCGGCCATGACATGCGACCGTCGGCGGCGGAGATTGTGCCAGCGTTTGCCCAGGGCGTGACCCGTGCTGGTGTGGACGTGGTCATCATCGGCTTGTGCTCCACCGACGGTCTCTACTTCGCTAGTGGGATGCTGGCAGCGCCCGGCGCAATGTTCACGGCAAGTCACAATCCGGCGAAATACAACGGTGTCAAGTTGTGCCGGGCTCTCGCAGCGCCCGTGGGCAAAGAGACCGGGCTTGCTCGAATCACTGAACTCCTGCAAATGCCGCTGCCCCCTGCCGCTGACACCCCGGGAACGGTCACGCACCGCGATCTCCTCGAGCAGTACCGCGACTTCCTTCACACTGCAGTCGACCTGAGTGGTATCCGACCCTTACGAGTGGCCGTTGATGCAGGTAACGGAATGGGCGGCTTGACCGTGCCCGCAGTGTTCGACGGGCTACCACTAGAAGTCCTGCCACTGTACTTCGAACTCGACGGAACTTTTCCGAACCACGAAGCAAATCCGATTGACCCAGAGAACCTCCGCGACCTGCAGGCCTTGGTCCGTGAATCGGGCGCTGACCTCGGTCTGGCCTTCGATGGCGACGCCGATCGATGCTTCGCAGTTGATGAGCGGGGTGATCTCATCGACCCGTCCACGATGACTGCGCTTATCGCGAAACGTGAATTGGCTCGCCACCCAGGCTCGAGCATCATCTACAACCTCATCTCGTCGCGAGCAGTACCGGAAGTGGTCACTGAGAACGGTGGTACTGCGGTTCGCAGCCGAGTGGGTCATTCGTTCATCAAGGCTGAGATGGCGCGCCATAACGCGGTCTTCGGCGGCGAGCACTCCGGGCACTTCTATTTCCGTGATTTCTGGCGAGCCGACTCGGGCATCCTGGCTGCGCTGCACCTCTTGGCAGCGCTTGGGCAGACGCCCGCAGGCACGCCGCTGTCATCAATGCTGAGCGCCTACGTGCGCTGGCAGCGCTCTGGTGAGATCAACTCGGTGGTGGCGGACGCGCACGCCATCATCGCGCAGATCCGTGAGCACTACTCTGCCGTGGACGGGGTGCGTACCGATGACCTCGACGGATTGACAGTCAGTGCCGACGACTGGTGGTTCAACGTTCGTCCGAGCAACACTGAACCGCTGTTGCGGCTCAACGTCGAAGCGAGAACGGCGCAGTTGCTGGAATCGACCACCACGCAAGCACTCGCCTTCATCCGTGGCGACGTTCAATGAGCACGTGGCTGGAACTGGTCCGCGACGGCGTCATCGTGTGCCCCGCACCAGACCACGGGCGGCTTACACCGGCCTCCGACGCCGAATCCCTGACCTGTGGTGCCTGCGGGCGAGTGTTCCCGGTCAAGGACTCCATCCCAGTTTTGCTGCTGTCCGACGCAGTGGACCCTGAGCGGACAGGCTGATTTGTGGCGTTGATGCCACAATCGGGGCATGACCGCCGTTGAGCCACGTTCCTCTGCCTTTGCTATCGAGCCCAGCATCACTGCTTCAGGTATGCGGTATCGGGTCGCTGACCTAGGTCTGGCAGCGGCCGGCCGCGACCAAATCCGATTGGCCGAGCACGAGATGCCAGGCCTGATGGCTATGCGCCGCCTCTATGGACCTTCGCAGCCGCTAGCAGGCGCTCGCATCTCCGGCAGTTTGCACATGACCGTGCAGACCGCGGTTCTCATCGAAACACTGACCTACCTCGGAGCCCAAGTCCGTTGGGCTTCCTGCAACATTTTTTCTACGCAAGATGAAGCTGCTGCCGCGGTTGTGGTCGGCCTGGACGGGTCGGCTGAAGATCCGCGCGGAGTTCCCGTATTCGCGTGGAAGGGCGAGAGCTTGCACGAATACTGGTGGTGCACCCAAGAGGCATTGATGTGGCCGGACGGTGGGCCCAACATGTTGCTCGACGATGGCGGCGATGCCACGCTGCTCGTGCACAAAGGTGCTGAATACGAACGTGCGGGTGCAGTGCCGTCCCCGACTCCATCAGACAGCGAGGAATTCGCGGTCATTTTGGAACTGCTCGCTGAGTCGCTGCTCGCCGACTCGAGCAGGTGGACAGCAATTGCCGCTGGCATCAAAGGGGTAACCGAGGAGACCACTACCGGGGTTCACCGCCTCGTCGAGATGTCTCGCAATGCAACGTTGCTGTTCCCCGCAATCAATGTGAACGACTCGGTGACAAAGAGCAAGTTCGACAACAAATACGGGTGCCGACACTCACTCATTGACGGCATCAACCGTGCTACCGATGTCCTCATCGGCGGCAAGCTCGCCGTGGTCTGCGGATATGGCGATGTTGGCAAGGGATGTGCGGACTCCCTGCGCGGTCAAGGTGCTCGCGTAGTTGTCACTGAAGTCGACCCCATCTGCGCGTTGCAGGCCGCGATGGATGGATACGAAGTGACGACGTTGGACGCTGTCATCGCGCGCGCCGACATTGTCGTGACCGCCACCGGATGCGTGGCTGTGGTCACGGCTGCGCACATGGCACAAATGAAGCACCAGGCGATCCTGGGCAACATCGGGCACTTCGACAACGAAATTGACATGGCTGGACTTGCCGCTTATGCAGGAGTGCAGCGTCGGCGCATCAAGCCACAGGTGGACGAATGGGTGTTCCCTGACGGGCACAGCGTCATCGTGCTGAGCGAAGGCCGATTGCTTAACTTGGGCAACGCAACTGGTCATCCGTCGTTCGTGATGAGTACGTCGTTCACCAATCAGGTGCTCGCACAGATTGAGATGTTCACCAAGTCAGAGCAGTACTCCGGCGTGACGACACTGCCTAAGGTGCTTGACGAGATGGTGGCTCGGCTGCACTTGTCAGCGCTGGGGGTGGAACTCACTGAGTTGACCCCTGAGCAGGCTGGCTACCTCGGAGTCGACGTGAATGGTCCTTTCAAGCCCGAGGCGTACCGCTACTAGCAACCTCAGCGGGACTGTTCCGCCGGCCGCATATAGGGAACTAGCTGATCGATAGGTCGGCGATAGTCGACGTCACTGGGCTGCAGGTTGTGCTCGACGGACATCCAATGTCAGCAGCGCGGCGATGACTCCTGTGACCATCAGCGTCACTGTGCCGCCAACAGATGTCGTGAGGAATGTCTGCACCAAAGTCTTGCCGACTGTGGGTTCTTGCTGCCCAAGGGTGGAGATGGTGCCAATCAACGTGACCGGCGCCGCCACGATGAGGCCCAGGCTGCCTGCGGTGACGGAGGTGAGCAACGTGATACCAAGCACGCGAGCGACGTGCCCGCGCGTGATGTGCCAGGCGGTACGCACCGATGCGATCGGAGAGCTCGAGTCGGCCACCATCACCTGCACCGACAGCGACAGCCGCGCCGTGGCGTAGACCAGCCATGCCAGCGCTGGCAATCCGAGCAGCAGGAGGACTAAGAGGCTGTACACCGGCACCGCAACGTTGCTCTGGCCCGATGCCACGTTGGACGTGAGATCCCGCAAGCGCCACGCAACATAACTTGTGAGCAGCAACGGGCTGCTGGCGACGACTGTGCTGATCACAGTCGTGGTCACCGCACGCGGTGTCGCGGACAGTGCGCGCGCGGTGTAGCCGCGCCAATCATCCGAACAAGATCGGACGATGTCGAGCACAACTAAAGCCGCAGCAACGGTGACGACAGTTGGCAGCACCAAATCACCGGCAAGCAGCGAGCCAACTGAGCGCCACAGGTTCTCAGGCAGTTTCTCTGTGGGCTTTTGCAGCCAGCGTGCGAGCGAGCCGTCGAGGGCGAAGGAAAAGTCAGCAGCTCGACTGAGACTGCCGTACACCCAGATCGCCAGCACGCACTGCACGACGGCCGAGACTGTTGACATCACCGCGGCTGCAGGCAGCAACGCCCGCCACGTGGTGCGAATCACTGCCCAGGCCACGCGCGCCAAATCCATGCCACGGATGCGCCCGGGCGGTATCGGCTCGCCAGCCGGCGGTGGCAGAAACTGGCTCATGCGGTGACTCCCGTCATGTGGGCTAAGTCATGGACGCAAGGCCACCGGGAGGTGCGCCTCGGGACATATTGTGCGGGCGTGGTTCCACGTGGCGTATCGGGGCAGCGGCCGCCGCTGGCAGAACATCGAGTCGTCGTCATCGCCCGAGACCGCCACATCGGCACAAACCTCGCAGACGATCTCGAGGGGGCCGGGTTTTCGGTTCAAGGTCCCACCGCTGGCCCCGACGGGATTGTGGCCGCAGTGGAGCAACTGCGAGCTGGGCTCGCAGTAGCGGCTCTTGTCGTAGATAACGATTCGACGGTCGTGATGGACGCGTGTAAAACATTGGCGCCACTACCAGGCATGGAGGTGCTCGCGGTGGGGGATTACCCGCGGGCAGAGACGGTTGCACAGATGCTCGACGCCGGCGTGCTTGACGTGATGACTGCCCACTGCCCGCCAATCGAGCAGCATGCGCGAATCAGACGAAGCCTGACGCGGGCTGCCCAGGAGGTGTCGCCCCTGCTGAGCGCAGGAGTCTTCACGATTGACGTGGCCGCGCGCACGGTTCTGCGAGAGGGTGAGCCGCTGCGACTGACCCGAACAGAGTTCGACTTGTTCCTTGCACTGGCGCGCCGACCCGACCGAGTGGTGAGCGCAGTGGAGTTGCTGCGGGCCTGTTTGGGTTATGACCACGCAGACCCCCATGTCCTCACCGTGCACATTCAGCGCCTGCGGGCAAAGGTCGAGCCAGATCCTGCGCATCCGCGGCACATCACATCAGTGCGGGGAGTCGGTTACTGCTTACGCAGTGACTGAGTGAGCCCAGATGTGTGAATTCTGGGCGATTCTGCTTTCCACACCTGCAGCGCATGTGCGCTACGTCGACCCAACGCATTCGTCAGGCTCGCACCATGCATCTGATGTCCCCACTACAAAACCTGTTGTCCACGAGCGCGGCACCGATCACCGCAGCACATTCGAGAGTGCTTCCACTAGACAGGCCGTTCGAAGCTGTCCCACACCCGTTACTTGCTCCGGTTGTGCCTCGAATCCTGACCGTGGGCGGGCCGTATCAAGGCGTACTGCGCACCGCGA
>CAYFKX010000060.1:0-6891 GCA_964343545.1 uncultured Bifidobacteriaceae bacterium
GCCTTTGGTTGAGCGACGCGGTTAGCGGGTGTCGGCCAGGTGAGGCGCCAGCATCGGCAACTTCACGAAGACGGGCGCAGAAACCCGCTGCTGGGGGTCGCGTTGTGCCCGCCCTGCTGCGAGCAGCGCTTCTCGGGCGGCACAGTGCTCGGCGAGAACGTCGTACGCCTCTGCGCCGATGAGCGCGACCAGTTCGGCGCGGCAGGACTTGTAGACCGGCACAGTCGCGATGTGCGCCTCGGTGTTGCCGCTGCAGTACCAGTCCAGCGAATGCCCGCCGGCGCCCCAGTTACGACGGGAGAACTCGGTGACCGAGACGACGAGGACCTCGGTGCCATCGTCGCGGGTAACTCGCTCGTAACTGCGGCTGATGGGCAGCTGCCAGCACACATCGGGCTTTAGTTCCATCGGGTGTACGCCCTCGCGCGCTGCCAGCAAGTGGAAAGCGCAGCCCATGCCGTTGGCGAAGTCACGCGAGTTACTGAAGACGCAAGAGTCGCCGATGATGGCGGTCTTGTGCGCACCGTCATCGTCTTTTTCTAGCCACTTCCGCCCGCGACCCTGCTCATGCTTTTCCCAGTCCGCAGGCGTGAGGCGGGCGACTGCTGCGGTGACACGTTTGCGGTCATCATTGTCGGCAAAGTGCGCACCCAGCGCGCAGCAGCCAGAGTCAGGTGACTCGGCGATGACACCTTTGCAGCCACTGCCATAGATGCAGGTCCAGTTGGAGGTGAGCCAGGTGAGGTCGCAACGAAACAGCACCACATCCGGATTCGCTGGGTCAGGGAACTCGACCCAGTGGCGGGGGAAGTCAAGGTCGACCTCAGGCATGCCATCACTCTAAGGCAGCCTCGCTGCCGGCGCCCGTGACGGCTATCACAGCACGTGACGGCGCTGTCGACACTAGGGTTGCATCTCGTGCCGATGCCACTGTTGCGCTCTGCGATTCTCGCCGCGTCCCGCAACCCTGCACTTCGTGATGTCGTGACTTCCGCTCCGGTGACCCGAGATGTGGTCAAGCGCTTTGTCGCCGGGGTGACGGTGGATGACGTCATCGAAACCACGCGTGGACTTGCTGCCGAGGGCTTGAAGTCGACCGTAGACCGGCTCGGGGAAGACGTGACGAATGAGTCTGAGGCGCAGCAGACGGTGACTGATTACCTCGAGTTGCTCGACCACCTTGCAGCGGCAGGTCTCGCGGCTTCCGTCGAAGTGTCGGTGAAGTTGTCCGCAGTGGGTCAGGCGTTATCCGAGTCCGGACCGGCCCAAGCAATAGAACGGGCGCGAATCATTTGTCGGCGAGCGGCCGAGATTGGTACCACGGTCACTCTCGACATGGAGGATCACACGACGACGGACCTGACGCTCGCAGCAGTCCGTGAGTTACGGCAGGAATTCCCGAGCGTGGCGGTTGTGCTGCAGGCATACCTGCGACGCACTGGCGATGACTGTCGCGCGATGGCCTACTCCGGTTCCCGGGTGCGTTTGTGTAAAGGCGCATATCGCGAGCCGGCTGACGTCGCTTTCGCCACCCGCTCAGAGGTGGACGTGTCGTACGTGCGACTCATGCGCGGCTTGATCGCATCGCAGGCGACGCCGCTGTTCGCCACGCATGACCCACGCTTGATTGACATCGCCACAAGTCTCATCGCTGAGAGCGAGCGTCGGTCGGACAGTTACGAGTTCCAGATGCTTCTTGGGGTACGTCCCGAAGAGCAACGCCGACTAGCCAGCGAGGGACACACGGTGCGCGTCTATGTTCCTTACGGCACCGACTGGTGGGGATACCTCATGCGGCGTATGGCGGAGAAGCCGGCGAATCTTGCGCTCTTCACGCGCTCGCTGATCTCTACGCGCTGACGCTGGCATGTGCACGCGAGGCGCACGCCTGCTCTGATGGCACCGGCAGCGGCCGGTCTGCGGGCCACACGGCTACTAGCGCCGTGGGCCGCACCGCTGTGGTTCATCAGATTGCCGTTCACCAGGCTGAAGCGGCGACTATGGCCCCCGCTAGGCTGCGCGTTCGCTGAGGTGTCCGGGCAAGGCCGGGTGAATGCCTCGCCTGAAGTCGGAAACGAGGCTCGCATATGGGTTCGGTCATCAAGAAGCGCCGCAAGCGCATGGCCAAAAAGAAGCACCGCAAGCTGCTCAAGAAGACCCGCATCCAGCGTCGTAATAAGAAGTAGTCGCAAGTTTCGTCGCCATTGTCCCGCCGTCGCGCGGCGACGAGGGACTTGGTGTTGCAGGCGACTTAGTGAGTGCTCAGCGCGAAGCCAACAGCGCAAGCAGCGCCACCAGCACTGCACTTGCAATCGACAATTGCCGACTGCTCCAGCGTGCCAGAGAACGCTTCGCACGGAATTCGTAAACCTTCCAGCCGCGCGCCCGCGCCATCCGCTTGAGCGGGCGGTCGGGGTTGACCACGCACGGCGTGCCAACGGATTCCAGCAACGGCAGGTCATTACTTGAATCGCTATAGGCGCATGAGCGGGCAAGGTCGATTCCTCGCTGCTGTGCGAGCAGTCGAACGGCAGCGGCTTTTTGCGGGCCATGCAGGACCGGGCCGGCCAGGTTTCCGGTGTAGACGCCGTCCACGACTTCAGAAACTGTGCCCAGTGCGCCGCTGAGTCCGAGTCGGTGGGCCATCAAGTCTGCAACTTCTACTGGTGTGGCAGTAACGAGCCACACCTGTGTGCCTTCGGCGATGTGCTGGTGTGCTAGTTCGAGCACTTCGTGCCACAACTTGTCCGCGAGTCGTTCGTCGAATACCTCTGCGGCCAGCGATGACATCTCCTCGACTCTGCGGCCAGCAACGAACGACAGGGCGGCGGCTTGTACCGACGCGATGTCGGTCATGTTCTCTTTGCCCGACAGGATGAACCGCAGTTGCTTGACCAGAAAGGTGCGGATGTCGCTGCTGCGAAGATAGCCACGGTGACGAAAGCTGCGTGCGAGATGGAACAGGCTCGCACCGCGGACGATGGTGTTGTCCACGTCAAAGAAGGCTGCACGTACGCCGGGGGTTGTGGTCATCAGCGCGAGCCTACGCAGGTTTCGCAAACTCAGCGCTGTGCGGGCGCGAACGTGCTGCGGTCAGGCACACTGGCGCACATGACAATGCCCGTGCCCCCGGCTTTGGCTCGGGTGATGATCGTGGGCAAGCCCGATTGCCACTTGTGCGCCGAAGTGGAACAGGTGGTTTCCATGGTTTGCGCCGAAACTGGCGACTCGTGGGCCACCGTTCACACGATGGACTACCCCGAGCTTGCGGATGCCTATGCCTACGAGATCCCAGTCGTTTTCGTTGATCAACGGCGCCACGACTATTACCGCGTGGACGCAGCGCGGCTGCGCCAGGCTCTAGCTAACCGCGACTGACCTAGGACTCGCAGTGAGGTGTGACAACGAGGCATTGACATCCGACGCATCCGGCCTCAACGTGGAAGGAGCCGATCAACCGGGGCCAGTTCGCGCCGATTTGGCTATCCGCCGACCTGCCTCTACCCTTTGACCGTCCTTTCGTCAACCCCCACTGCCTTAACGTTCATTGACGCTGCCTGCGCAGCGAGGAGTTAGCACCCATGACTGCCAAGACCCCCAAAATCACGCCCGGCCTTGTCGCGTTCGTCAGCGCTGGACCCGGCGACCCAGAACTGCTCACGCTGCGGGCCGCCGATCTGCTCGCGCAGGCCGAGGTGCTGGTAGCCGACCCTGGGGTGGTTGAGGTCATCGCCGACCGCGTCAACCCGCAGGCGCAGATTCAGGCGCCCGTTGATGCCGATGGCAAGGCGCTGAGTGCAGCCGGTCGCGGCAAGTTGTTGGCTGATTTGTCCAAGGAGGGCCGTCGCGTCGTCCGAGTGTTGCCAGGGGATCCGATTCTCGACGGCTCTATCCAGACTGAAGCCAGCGCCGTCGCCAAGGCAGGTCTGCCTTTCGAAATCGCCCCCGGGGTCAGCCCCATGACTGCGGGTGCTGCGTATTCCGGCTTCGCTTTGACCGGTGGCACCGCTCGCTCGGTCAGTGTGGTCGACGCCGACAGCAACAAAGTGGACTGGAGCCAGTTCGCCAACCCTGCAACTGCTCTAGTCATCCTCAATGCACAGGGCAAGATTGTTGCTGCCGCGAAAGCATTGCTTGAGGCTGGCCGGCCGGCGGGCACCCAGGTGCTGGTTCTGCGCCACGGGACCACGGTGGAGCATGAGGCGACCGTCACCACCCTCGCTGAGGTGCCGACCAACGCGCGCGCCACGGTTGCGCTCGGCGAGGGAGCCGTCGTGTATGTCAGCGACACCATCGAACAACGTGACGCGCTTGCCTGGTTCGAAGAGCGGCCGCTGCTCGGCTGGAAGGTGTTGGTGCCGCGCACGCGCGACGAGGTCGGACCGATTGCTGAGACATTGACTCGGCTCGGCGCCGTGACCGTTGAAGTCCCAACCATTTCGGTTGAACCGCCTCGCACGCCGCAGCAGATGGAGCGTGCGGTGCAGGGCATGGTGTCCGGCAGATTCGAGTGGGTTGCCTTCACCAGTGCGAACGCAGTGCGGGCAGTGCGCGAGAAGCTTGATGAGTACGGCCTGGACGCGCGCTCCCTGGCAGGCATGAAAGTTGCCGCCATCGGCGAAGACACCATCGAGTCGCTGCTGGCGATGGGGGTGCGCGCGGACCTCGTGCCCGCTGACGGTGACACCACTGCAGCGCTGCTTGAGGAGTGGCCAGCATTCGAGACTCGCGAGGACCCGATCAACCGGGTGTTCCTGCCGCGAGCTGACATCGCGACTGAGACTCTCACCGAGGGCTTGGTCAAACTCGGCTGGGAAGTTGAAGAGGTCACCGCGTACCGCACAGTGCGGGCCGCACCTCCGGCTGCGCATATCCGCGACGCAATCAAGTCCGGTGGCTACGACGCGGTGCTGTTCACATCGGCAAGCACAGTGCGCAACCTGGTCGGCATCGCCGGTAAACCGCACGCATCCACAGTCATCGCATGCATTGGGCCGCAGACGTCGCAAACTGCAGCAGAGCACGGGTTGCGCGTCGATGTGCAGGCGGTGAATCCTGATGTACCGAGTTTGATTTCGGCACTGTCCGAGCACGCAACTGCGCTGCGTGACGAGGCGCAGGACCCCATGTGGCGCCCGTCCCGACGAAAGGCTGGCGTGCGCCGTAAGGTCACCTGACATGTCATCGGTCACCAAGGTGCACCTGCTGCGCCACGGCGAGGTGCACAACCCCAACAAGATCCTCTACGGACGGCTGCCGGGGTTCCACCTCAGCGAACTCGGGCAGCAGATGGCGCATCGGGTGGCGAGGTTTGTCACCGGCAGCAACATCACGCACCTGGTGTCCTCGCCGATGGAGCGGGCAATCGAGACCGCCACACCAATCTCGCAAGCCCTCGGGCTGGAAATCCATGTGGATGAACGGCTCATCGAGTCGACAAACGTGTTCGAGGGCAAGAACGTTGGCGTCGGCGACGGCGTTCTCAGCCAGCCGAAGTACTGGCGCCACTTGTGGAACCCCTTCCGGCCGTCGTGGGGCGAGCACTATGTCGACGTAGCAGCTCGCATGACTGCAGCCATTAGCGACGCAGCCCAAGCCGCCCGCGGTCGCGAGGCTTTGCTGGTCAGCCACCAGTTGCCCATCTGGATTGCTCGACTGCACGCTGAGCGTCGTCGGTTGTGGCATGACCCGCGTCGACGTCAGTGTGCGCTCGCATCGCTGACCACATTCATTTTCCGCGGTGACAGCGATGTGGAACTTGTCGCAGTCGAGTACGCCGAGCCGGCGGCTGATCTGCTCGGCGGCGCCTCTCGCATTGCGGGCGCTTGATTGCCATGAGGCACTTCGTGGGTACACGGGTCGCGACGACGCTTGTGCTCGTGGCGTCGCTGGTCGGTTGTGCTCGCACTGGCGACGTTGGAAAGGGCAGCGGTTACGTATACGCCGACTCGTCGACGGCGTTAATAGCGCAGGACAAACGTCAACCGGCACCAGCGCTGCCGGCACGGACCGTGACTGGCGCAGTAACCCCAGCCACTGCTGGCAAAGTCGTTCTGCTCAATGTCTGGGCATCCTGGTGCGGGCCGTGCCGACGAGAGGCCACGGCATTGCAGCGCATCCACGATGGGCTTGCAGCGCAGGGCGTCGTCGTCATCGGAGTCAACACCCGTGATCAACAGGCGGCTGCTACGGCGTTCATCAACCGCTTTGGCATCACCTACCCGTCAGTTGTCGACCGTGACGGCAGTGCGTTTCTTGCAGGTCTGGCGACCAGCGTGCCGCGAATTTTCACTCCCACATCAGTGGTTCTGGATCGTCAGGGCCGAGTCGCGGGGTGGGCACTCGGGGAAGCGAGTTATTCCCGACTGCGTGGCTTAATCGATCCGCTAGTGAAGGAATCCACCGACCGAGCGCAGACGGTCATGCCATGACCGAGGTGCTCACCGACGGTTCCTGGCTGCTCGCTGCGCTGATTGCCGTTGCGGCAGGCGCGTTGTCCTTCGCTTCGCCATGTGTGTTGCCCCTGGTCCCCTCATACCTGGGGTACGTCTCTTCGTCCGTGGGTCGGCAACGTCGCGGCGGGTCGGCCATCGGTGCGCTCATGTTCGTCGCGGGATTCTCAGTGGTCTTCATGTCCTACGGAGTGCTGTTCGGCGGGCTTGGCGCGAGTATCGCGAGGCATCGCACGGTGATTGAGCAGATATTCGGTGTCGTTGTCGTGCTGCTCGGCATTGCGTTCATGGGCGGCATCAGTTGGCTGCAACGTGACCGTCGGCCACACTCCTGGTCATCCACAGGACTTATCGGCGCGTTGGTCTTGGGAATCGCATTCGGCCTTGGCTGGAGCCCCTGTGTGGGTCCTGCACTGGCCGCCGTACAGACCTTGGCATT
>CAYFKX010000061.1:0-6861 GCA_964343545.1 uncultured Bifidobacteriaceae bacterium
GACCGACGCACAGTCCCGTAGAGCCGCCAGAGAATCTGCCGTCCGTCACCAGCAGGACCTGTTGTCCGAGACCAGCCCCCTTCAATGCGCCAGTGATCATGAGCATTTCTCGCATGCCAGGCCCACCTCGAGGACCTTCTTGGCGAATAACAACGGCGTCTCCAGCCACGATTTCCCCACGTTCCAACGCCGCCATCGCAGCCTGTTCTCGATCGAAAACGCGCGCAGTTCCCGTGAAGGTGCGCACTGGCACACCGGCGGTCTTCACCACCGCACCATCGGGCGCCAGACTGCCGCGCAAGATGCGAATCCCGCCAGTCTCGGCAACAGGAGCCGACGGGGAGCGCACAACATGCCCGTCGGGGCGCGGCACCGCGATGCCCGCCAGATTCTCCGCCAAAGTCTGGCCGGTCACGGTGAGGCACGAACCATCGAGCAGCCCTTGCTCAAGGAGTGCCTTCAGAACCACCGGCACTCCTCCAACAACGTCGAGGTCGTTCATCACGAAGCGACCAAAGGGTTTCAAATCAGCGAGCAACGGGGTGCGTTCGCTGACTTTCTGAAAGTCGTCGAGCGTCAGGTCCACCTGCGCCTCGTGAGCAATTGCAAGCAGGTGCAGGACCGCATTTGTCGAGCCGCCAAGTGCCATGACCAGGGTCACTGCATTCAACAGCGACGCCCGGGTGATGATCATGCGGGTCGTAATCCCTTCGCGAATCATGGCAACGACAGCCGCCCCAGCAGCCACAGCATCTGCATCGCGCCGGGAGTCAGGGGCTGGCGGCGAGGCCGACCCAGGCAAGGACATCCCCATGGCTTCGGCAGCACTGGCCATCGTGTTCGCCGTGTACATCCCGCCGCAGGCACCCTCACCTGGGCAAATGGCCCGCTCGATCGCGTCCACGTCATTTCTGCTCATCAACCCGCGCACGCAGGCCCCCACCGCCTCAAATGCGTCGATGATGGTCACGTCCCGCTCAGAGCCGTCCGAGAGTTGCGCCCGCCCCGGCAAAATCGAGCCCGCATAGACGAAGGCACTCGCGACATCGAGTCGGGCGGCCGCCATCAGCATGCCCGGGATGGACTTATCACAGCCAGCCAGCGCTACAAGGCCGTCGAGTTGTTCAGCTTGCATGACGGCTTCGACGGAATCCGCGATGATTTCGCGACTCACCAATGAGAAATGCATACCTTCGTGGCCCATGGAAATGCCATCAGAAACTGACACAGTTCCGAATCTCATCGGGAACCCCGACTCTCTGCGAACCCCTTCGCAGGCACGTTCCGCAAGCCGCGCAAGCGACAAGTTGCACGGCGTGATCTCATTCCACGAGGACGCAATCCCAATCTGAGACTTGATGAAGTCCGCGTCTTGCATGCCCACGGCTCGCAGCATCCCGCGCGCTGGGGCGCGTTCTAAGCCATCGGTGACGATATGGCTGCGTGGTTTTGCAGGGTGGCGGCCAGTCATGGCGGCAGAGGCTAGCGTCCCCGCATTCCATCGACACAGTCGTGACACGAAACATTGGCGCAATGTTGAAGACCTACAGTCGACGTGTGAGCAGCGGAAGCATCGACGGACGGCTACGTGACGACGTGAGGCATCTGGCCTCAGTGCTGGGCGAGGTCATCACGCAGTCGCATGGCGAACGGAAACTGCAATTGATTGAGCACATCCGAGAACTCGTGCGACTCAAGGAAGATGTGCAGCCGACGCTCGAGCAACTAGACGAGCATGATGCAGCCATCTTGGCCCGCGCCTTCAGTATGTATTTCCACTTGGCTAACACCGCCGAACAGGTCAGCCGAGTCCGGGAAGTTCGCGACGCGGATCACATTGCCTACCTGTCCGAGGTCGGCCAAGCAGGCAGTTTTGTGCCAACTCATGACGGCTTTCGGCGCGCTAACCAAGCGCTATCCGAAAGCCACGTTAGCCAAGCGCAGCTGGCGCAAGCCATTGCCTGCCTCGACGTTCGACCCGTCTTCACCGCGCACCCAACCGAGGCCGCCCGGCAGTCAATCTTGCTCCGACTCCAATCAATTGCGGACCTGCTGTTGGCCGTTCCGGCACGTGCGAGGGACCAAAGAATTTCCGAATCGATTGAACTTCTGTGGACGACTGATGAACTACGCGGCGGTCGACCCGAAGTCCTCGATGAGGCTCGCAACGCCATTCATTACCTCACCCAACTCGCTCGAGGTCCATTAGCGGAGGTGCTCGAGGAATTCGGGGACATGTGCGCCGCGCATGGCGTCACAACTGACCCGTTTTCGCCGGCATTGCAGTTCGGAACATGGATTGGCGGCGACCGAGATGGCAATCCGTTCGTTACTCCCGACGTCATTCATAGCTGCCTGTTGCTGTTCCGTGAGCACGCAGTGCGCATCCAGTTGGAACTCATCGAAGCACTGCTGTGTTCACTTTCGATGAGCACCGATGTGCTTCCAGAACAACCTGCAAAGACACCCGGCCAGGCACGGCACGGCAACGAGCAAACCGCCACAGGGATTCTGCCGCCAATAGCGCAATTACCCGAGCGCTACTCCCGCATCCATGCTCGTGAACCGTGGCGCATGGCACTGCGCACTATTCGGCAACGACTTGAACTTACGCAGTCCGAAGATCCAAACGGCTATTCGTCAAGTCGAGAACTGCTTGCCGACCTTGCGACCATACGACAGTCCCTGATCGACACAGGTCTCACCGGCGCTGCGTTGCGTTCCTTCGACCGACAGGTTCGCGTGTGTAGCGCCATCGGTCTGCGACTGGCCTGTCTTGACGTGCGAGAGCACGCTGATGCAGTCCGCGCCGCTGGACAGTGGCTACTGGACAAGGAAACGCACGGCCCGTCCGAACCTGCCGACAAGGTGACGATCCGCCAGTCGCTGCTCGCGCGGCTCGCACACACTCAACTCACGTCTGCGGTCGATGCGGATTCGCTTCAGATGCCTGAACCAGACGTCATGCGTGCCTTACGAGTCATCGCCGAGGCACACAAGGAACAAGGTCCGGACGTGTGCCAGTCCTACATCGTCTCGATGACTCGAAGTGCTGACGATGTGCTGACGGCAGTCGCGCTAGCTTGCGCTGCCGGACTCGTCGACTTCCAAGATAACCGCGCCGACTTGGACTTTGTTCCGTTGCTCGAGACGGTCACCGAGTTGTCCTTAGCAGGGACGATTCTTGACGACCTACTTTCCTTCCCGCCGTACCGGCGCATAGTCGAGATGCGCGGGAACATCCAAGAAGTGATGTTGGGGTATTCCGACTCCAACAAGGATGCCGGCATCATGACCAGTCAGTGGCAGATTCACCTTGCTCAGCGCTCTCTGCGAGATGTTGCACGACGCCACGGCATCACCTTGAAACTGTTTCACGGCCGTGGCGGCACGATTGGCCGCGGCGGCGGACCGACGTACGACGCGGTGCTGGCCCAGCCATGGGGCGCACTGAGCGGCAGGGTCAAAGTGACTGAACAAGGTGAAGTCATCAGTGACAAATACTTGCTACCAGACCTAGCGCAGGCGAATCTCGCGCAGACCCTTGGGTCGGCGCTGGAAGCTACTGCTGTGCATACCGGCCCACGACAGTCGCCGGAGCAACTGTTGACGTGGGATGCCGCGATGTCGGCGGCGTCACGAGCGGCTCACGAGCGTTATCGGTCCCTCATGGGCGACCCGGGTTTGAGCGAGTACTTCCGGTGCTCAACGCCGGTCGAGGAACTGCCTGCACTTCACATCGGGTCTCGGCCGGCTCGTCGGAGCGCAGCAGCAGGCCTTCAGGATCTGCGAGCAATTCCTTGGGTATTCGGGTGGACTCAGTCCAGACAGATCATTCCAGGCTGGTTCGCTGTGGGGACGGGCATCGCCGCGGCTCGGCATCAAGGCTTCGCCGATGTCGTGCATGAAATGTACGACCGGTGGCACTTCTTCCGAAACTTCATCAGCAACGTCGAGATGACGCTCGCCAAAACTGACCTGTCGGTGACAGGAATCTTCGTCAAGAACCTCGTCCCTCAGGACTTGCACTACTTGTTCGAGCAGATTCACACCGAATTCGATGAGACTGTGCAACAGGTGCTGTGGGTCACCAGACAACGGCAGCTCTTGGAGCACAACGAGCAACTGCGAAGCACTCTGGCAGTACGAGACAGATACCTGCTTCCACTGCACAGTCTCCAAGCGCACTTGCTGGCAAGGTCGCGGCGGTTGCTGTCCCTCGGTGAGCAACCGCCGATGAGTTTGACGCGAGCACTGTCGCTGACAATAAATGGTGTTGCCACGGGGCTTCGAAACACTGGCTAGTTGCTCGGGTAGTCACCTCGCAGTCGTGAGACCTCGCCGCGTGCGCTAAGCGAAGTTCAACATCACGTACGTTCGCGCATCACTCCCGCAAGCCGACGAACGCCCTCAACGATTCGAGTTGGGGTCGGGTGGCTGTACGACAGGCGCAAGTGCCCACGTCCGCGCCCGTCGACATGGAACCCAGTCCCGGGAACATAAGCGACAAGTGCGTCGACTGCGGCCGGCAGCATCTCAACGGAATCCATACCCTCAGGCAGGCTCACCCAGGAATAGAAGCCGCCGCCTGGCGTGGTCCAGGTCGTGCCCGCTGGCATGTGCTCAGCCATCGCACCTAAGAGTGCATCGCGACGATCGCGGTACCCGTCGCGCAACTGCTGCAACTGCTCCTGCCAATCGAAAGTCCGCAGGTACTCGCGCGCGGTGAGTTGCGTGAAGTTCGATGGACACAGCATCAGCGCCTCAGACACGAGAACGAACTTCGAGCGCATTGACTGCGGCACCAGCGCCCAGCCAACCCGCAAACCCGCCACGAAAATCTTTGAGAAAGAGCCGAGGTACACCACATGCTCGTCGTCGTGGCTGCGGATTGCCTGCGGCACGTGTCCGTCGAATCCGAGCAATCCGTACGGGTCGTCCTCGACCACCAGCAACCCCTCGGCGAGCGCCGCCTGCAGCACCTCGGCTCGCCGCTGCGGGGACTGCGTGAGGCCGCCCGGATTCTGAAACGACGGGATTGTGTAGAGCAGTTTTGGTGTTCGTCCCTCAGCACGTGCTCGTGCAGCCTGTTCATGCACACCTTGCGCCGTCAAACCCAAGCTGTCGGTTTCCGCGTGGCGAACATCGCACTCATAGGCCAGGAACACGCCGAGTGCGCCCACGTAGGCCGGCGACTCGGTGATGACCACATCACCGGGGTCACACATGAGCCGCACCACAGTGTCCAGTGCCATCTGCGAGCCAGCCGTCACGACAATGTCATCGGGGTTTGATGTGATGCCGTTCAACGTCATCAGTTGACTAATTTCGGCACGCAGCCCGGCATCACCTTGTGCGCTGCCGTACTGCAGCGCCACATCGCCGTGCTCTCGCACGACCCGTGCCGTCAAATCCGCGAGGGCATCAGTGTCGAAGGCGGCAATGTTTGGCATACCACCAGCCAATGACACGACCTCTGGTCGCGCGGCCACTGCGAACAACGCACGTATCTCACTCGGTTTCATCGAGTGCGCGCGCGATGCCCAACGAGGCCCCTCAGTCGTCATTGCCATGTCCTTCGTTACCTCGTCGAACTTCCCTAGGACTGCCGAGCGCGCCACTACTTCGGCAGGCGGTGCAGTCTAGGCGGACCCGCAGGTGCACAAGGCTCAGTCGACGATGCGACTCGTGAACGACATTAGGAGGGTGACAGAAAGGCGGCGAGCACGTGCGCCAATTCCGCCCCGCCATCGGCGCTACGGCTGACCACCATGATGGTGTCGTCACCTGCGACAGTGCCCAGTGCTTGTGGCAACGCTGCGTTGTCAATTGCGCTGCCGAGGTATTGCGCGGCACCAGGCTTGGTCCGCAATACCACGATGTTGCCGCTGTGCTCGATAGCGAGCACAGCATCGAGCGCGACGCGGCTGACTGCCGTGACATCACCGGCCACGCCGACTGCGTCAGCGCCCACTTGGTCGGGCACGATGTAGCACACGCTGCCGCTCACCGATGCCTTCACTGCACCGATGTCATCCAGATCACGACTCAAGGTCGCTTGCGTGACATCGTGACCGCGCTCGGATAGCAACTGGCCCAGTTCTTCCTGGGTGCTCACTCGATGGGAACGGATGACCTGCCGGATGGCGTACTGGCGGGCGGCCTTAGTTCGCAGTGGCATCACTGACCCCATTCCACGACCCGAGCACCTGCTCGAGTGCCCCGATGAACACGTCGATGTGCTGCGTTGTGACCACCAAAGGCGGGCAGATGCGCAGAGCATCGGGTCTCACGGCATTGACTAGCACTCCGTGCTCGCGCAGTCCAGACTCCAGGCGGCTAGAAACAGGTTGTGTGAGAACAATCGCATGCCAGGCACCCACGCCACGAGTGCCAGCGATGAGCGGGTGATTGAGCCCTCGAACCGCAGCGGCGAACTGCTCGCCCCAGGTTCGCACCGATGCCAACAGCCCTTCAGACTCAATCGTGTCCAGCACCGCATGGGCGGCCGCGCAGGACACTGGGTTGCCCCCGAATGTCGACCCGTGATCACCTGGCGCGAATGCGGACATGGCATCGCCAGTAGCAATGACTGCACCCAAAGGCAGCCCGCCCGCCAACCCCTTCGCAAGCGTGATGATGTCCGGCACCACACCCTCATCGACGCTACGAAGCCACGCACCCGTTCTTCCGATGCCTGACTGAACTTCATCGATGACGAGCAGGCAGCCTGCCTCATCGGCCAAGGCTCGAGCGGTCGTCAAATATCCGCTCGGTGGGACGACAACCCCAGCCTCGCCTTGAATCGGCTCGAGCACGATGGCTGCCACTGATTCATCTACTGCCTCGGCCAGAGCCTGT